>JAKACL010000022.1 GCA_021821425.1 Pseudomonadota bacterium | reverse complement strand
CAGGGTGGTGAGCACGGCCAGCAGGTTGGCGGCGTTGAAGCGGCCCAACAGGGGCACGTCGAGCTCGGCATTGCCCCAATCGGTGCGCACCGCGAGATGCAGGCCCGCCTGCGACAGCTGCAGTTTCTCGCCGATCACGGCGCCGCGCCGGAAGCCGTAACCGGCCACGCGGGCCGGACGCGTCTCCCCTTCCAGCTGCTGGCCGAAGGCATCGTCGACGTTCAGCACCGCCCACTCCAGTCCCGGCCAGGTGAACAGGCGTGCCTTGGCCTCGGCGTAGCGTTCCATGTCGCCGTGGTAATCGAGGTGGTCGCGCGACAGATTGGTCAGCACCGCAATCTTGAATGTCGTGCCGTTGACGCGCCCCTGGGCGAGGCCGTGCGAGGACACTTCCATCGCACACGCGACGGCGCCCTGTTGCCGGTAATGCGCCAGGCGCTGCTGCAGTTCGATGGCGTCCGGCGTGGTATTGAGCGCGGGCGTGAGCGCGCCGGGGGCGTCTCCCACGGAGGGGAAGCCGTTGCCGACTGTGCCGATGATGGCGGTTTTCTGATTCAGCTGCGACAAGGTCTGGGCGATCCAGTGCGCCACCGAAGTCTTGCCGTTGGTGCCGGTAATGCCCACCATATGGAGCGCGCGCGAGGGCTCGCCGTAGACGTGCGCGGCGATTTCGCCGATGCGCGCCCGCAGGCCGGCAACGCCGACATTGGGCACGTCGAGCGCGGGATCCCATTGGTAGTGATCGGCCTCCCACAGCACCCCGTCGACGCGCTGCGCCACCGCCTGCGGGATGAAATCGCGGCCATCGCGCGCCTCGCCAGGGCAGGCGACAAACACGTTGCCGGGAGCGGCTTTGCGGCTGTCGCCGACGAGTTCGGTCACCGGGATGCCGAGGCGCGCCAGGATATGTGGCACCGACTCGCGGATACCGGCCACGCCGAAATCGGGCTGCACCAGCGGGCTCGCCATCACGCGCCTCCCGCCGTGCGCAGCGGATGCTGCGTGATATGCGTCGCGCTCTCCGGCGCATCGGGCGGCAGCGCCAACTGGCGCAGGCTGGCCGCCATCACCTCGGCGAACACCGGCCCCGCGACGCTGCCGCCGTAATACACACCGCCGGACGGCTCGTCGATCACCACCCCGATGATCAGACGGGGATTGGATGCCGGCGCCATGCCGACGAAAGACGACAGGTAGCGGTCGGGCGCATAGCGGCCGTCGACCAGCTTGTGCGCGGTGCCGGTCTTGCCGGCCACGCGGTAGCCCGGCACCCGGGTGCGCATGCCGGTGCCGCCGTCCTGCGTCACCGTTTCCATCATCGCGCGCACCTCGCGCGCCACACCGGGCGAAAACACGCGCACGCCCAGGATTTCCTGCGGCTCGCGCTTGAGGAAGGACAAGGGCATCACTTCGCCGTCGTTGGCAAATGCCATATAGGCGCGTGTCAGCTGCAACAGGCTGACCGACAGGCCATAACCGTAGGCCATGGTGGCGTGCTCGACCGGCTTCCAGGTGTCGGCATTGCGCAGGCGGCCGGCCGTCTCGCCGGGGAAGCCCGAGCCCGGCAGCTCACCAAAACCGGAGCGGTGCAGCACTTCCCAGTATTGTTGCGGGGTGAGCGACATCGCCAGCTTCACCGCGCCGACGTTGCTCGATTTCTGGATGATCTCGCTGACCGTCATCTGCGGATGCGGATGCACGTCGCGCACCAGCTTGGCGCCGACGCGCCAGGTTTCCGGCGTATCGATCACGCTGCCGGGTTTGTAGAGACCCCGCTCGAGCACCGCGGCCGCGACAAAGGGCTTGACCGTGGAGCCCGGTTCGAAGGTGTCGATCACCGCGCGGTTGCGCATCGGCCCCGGCTTGTAGTTGCGACGGTTGTTCGGGTTGAAGATCGGCTGGTTGGCGAGCGCGAGGATCTCGCCGGTCTTGGCGTCGAGTACCACCACGCTGCCGCCCTTGGCCTTGTTCCTGGCGATGGCCGCCGCCAGCTCGCGGTGGGCCAGATACTGGATTTTGAGGTCGAGCGCGAGCGTGAGGTTGCCGCCCATCTGCGCGGTCTTGATCGGCGCGAGGTCGCGAATGGTATTGCCGCGCCGGTCGCGCAGAATCTGGCGGCGGCCTTCGCGGCCCGCCAGCCACTCCTGGTAGGCGCGTTCGACGCCTTCCTGGCCCAGATCGTCGACATTGGTGAAGCCCACCACATGCGCGGCCACTTCGCCCGCCGGGTAGTAGCGGCGGAACTCTCGCCGCAGGTGCAGGCCGGGCGCCCCCATCGCGGTAATCCGCGCCGCCTGTTCCGGCGTCACCGGACGCCGCACGCTGAATTCGCCGCGCGTCTTGCGCGCCAGCTTTTTTTCCAGCGCCTGCGGCTTGATTCCCAGCACACGGGCCAGATGGGCCTGTTGCTCGGCGCTCAGATTGAGTTCGTCGGGACGCGCCCACAAGGACTCGACCGGCGTGCTGATCGCCAGCAACTGCCCGTTGCGGTCGGTAATCTGGCCACGGTGCGCAGGCAGGGTCAGATTGCGGTTGGACACCGCATCGCCCTTGCCCTGCAGATAATCGGTGTTAAGACCCTGCAGATAAAAGGCGCGTGCCGCCACCGCCGTCAGTCCGACCAGCAGCAGGCTGCCCACGGCTGCCATGCGCCAGGGCGCAAGGTTGAGCTTGAGCAGTTTGCGCGAATGGTAGTTCATGGCGCGCTCACCGGCTTATCGGCCCCACCGGTTTCGAGATGAATGCGTTCAGGCGGCGGCGGCACCAGTCCCAGGCGGGTGCGCGCGAGCGCGTCGACCCGCGCCGGATTGGCCCAGGTACCTTGCTCCAGCTGCAACTGCCCCCACTGCTCGTCCAATACGCGCGCCTCTTTTTTCAGGCGTTCCAGTTCAACAAAATACGTCCGTGCGCGATGCTGCGACTGGATCACCGCAAGCGCGCACACCACCAGCATCAGCGCCAGGACCACGTTGAGGCGGCTCACGCTGCGGCCTCATCGGCGGACGACTCGATGCCATCGACCGCATATCGGCCGCTGGCGCCCTTCGCCTTGCCGTCGATCCCGCTGCGCGGGCCCCTCGCCGGGTGGCTCATCTCGCCCCCGCTTCCGCCGCACTCACGCGTTCCGCCACGCGCAGCACGGCGCTGCGCGCACGCGGGTTGACCGCCACTTCGGCGTCGCTCGCATGCTGCGCGCGACCTACCAGCTTCAACCGTCCCGGCTTCAGCATCGCGGCCGGGATGGGCAGCCGCCGCGGCGGCTGCTCGCCCATCGCCTCGTCACGCATGAAGCGCTTGACGATCCGATCCTCCAGCGAATGAAAACTGATCACCGCAAGCCGCCCGCCCGGATGCAATCTGTCCACGCATTGCGGCAGCACGGCACTCAACTCTTCCAGTTCGCGGTTGATGTAAATCCGTACAGCCTGGAAGCTGCGGGTCGCCGGGTGCTGCCCCGGTTCGTGTCGCTTGACCGCTGCCGCGATGAGCTTCGCCAGTTGCCCGGTGCTGCGGATCGGGTCTTCCTGCCGTGCCGCAACAATCGCGCGCGCAATCGATTTAGCAAACCGCTCTTCCCCGTAGGTGCGGATGACTTCACATATTTCCCCTTCTGCCGCCGTTGCCAACCAGTCCGCCGCCGACAGCCCGCTCTCCGGGTCCATCCGCATGTCGAGCGGCGCATCGGCGCGAAAGCTGAATCCGCGCGCGGCATCGTCGATCTGCGGCGACGACACCCCGATGTCCAGCAAAATTCCGTCAACCTGCGCCACGCCCAGTTCGTCGAGTGCCGCGCCCAGCGCCGAAAACGCGCACTTCACCAGCGTCAGCCGGCGGTCCTGCAACGCCGCGCCGGCGCGGATGGCATCGGGATCGCGATCCAGCGCGATCAACCGGCCGGCCGGCCCCAACTGCGCCAGAATCAGCCGGCTGTGTCCGCCGCGTCCGAAGGTGGCGTCGACATACACGCCATCGGGTCTGATCGCCAGCGCCGTCACCGCCTCCTGTGCCAGCACCGGCACATGGGCGGGCGTCATCACAACGTAAAGCCCTCCAGTTCGGGCGGCAGCGCGTCGTCGCTGAAGCCCAGCGCCTGCGCCACCTTTTCTTCCCAGCGTGTCTCGTTCCACAACTCCACCTTGCTGCCCTGGCCCACCATCACCACGCTTTTGTCGAGCTCGGCAAACTTGCGCAGCATCGGCGGCAACAGCACGCGACCGGCGCTGTCCATGTCCATGTCGTGCGCATAGCCGACGAGCAATTGCTTGAGACTGCGGGTGCGGGGATTGAAATCGGACAGCCCGTTGAGCTTCTTCTCGATCGGCTCCCATTCGGGCAGGGGATACAGCAGCAGGCACTGGCCGGGGTCGGCGGTGACGACGACGCGTCCGCCCCCGTTCACCAGCAGGGCGTCGCGGTAGCGCGCCGGCACGACGAGCCGGTTCTTGCTATCCAGACTGACTGTTGCGACCCCGCGAAACATGCGCTCCCCCAATAATTGACGTGGCCGGATCCGGCCGTGTTTGGCGGGCGCATTCTCCCACAACTTCCCACCATTCACCACTGAGGCCCACTATAGGGGATAGTTTTGGGGGGGTCAAGCACGAAGACGTAAAAAAACCCCTATGCCTCAAGGACTTAGGGGTGGTTCAGGGTTGTGGATAAGTTTCTGGAAAAACCGTAGCTTAGCGGCAAATTCTGCCTTTTATTCTAGATAAAAACGCTAAGTATTTGAATTACATGATAAGTGAGAAAGTCGGTCGATAAGCCGGGTTCTGTCGTGGACAACCATTCCTCTAGGCGGGCCATTGCTGACCCGCTCCAGCCACCTACCCGCAGACTCGGCGAGCCGCGTCATCGTCTGCCTATTTGGTGTTGCTCCGGATGGAGGTTACCGCGTTTCACCGTAACTGAATACGCTCGTCTCTGTGGCCCTATTCCTCGCCTCGCGGCGTCCGGCCGTTAGCCGGCATCCTGCTCTGTGGAGCCCGGACTTTCCTCTCCCGCTTGCGCGGCAGCGGTTGTCTGACCGGCTTTCCCGCTGGCGATTATACGCCCCGACTTGACTCGGGCGGGCGATCTGCTAACTACAAGTAACCGGGCCGGTATGACCCCAAATCAGGAGACTCATCATGAGAAGACGTTTGTATTTCATGGTGCCGGACACGCATAGCGCCCGCCGAATTCGCGACGAACTGCTGCTTGCCCGCATCGAAGACAGCCACATCCACGTCATGGCCAAAGACGGCATGCCGCTCGAGGGATTGCACGAAGCGTCCATCCTGCAGAAAACCGACTTCGTCCACGGCGCCGAAACCGGACTCGCGGTCGGCGGCGGGCTCGGCATCATCGCCGGGCTGGTCGCGGTGTTTTTCCCGCCCGCCGGCGTCGACCTCCAACTCGTCACCATCCTGCTCACCGCGCTGATCGGTGCCGCATTCGGTGCCTGGGCCGCCAGCATGGTGGCCAGCTCGATTCCGAATTCGCGGCTGAAGACGTTCGAATCGGCCATCGCGGCCGGCCAAGTGCTGATGATGGCGGATGTGCCCGCGGGCCGGGTGGAGGAAATCAAGAAGCTGATCGCCGCGCAGCATCCCGAAGCGATGAACTCCGGCATCGAGCCGACGATTCCGGCCTTCCCCTGAGCAGAGCCGCGCACCGCACCGAATCCTGAAACGTCCCCACTCAACCGGGCCTGCGTGCCCGGTTTTTTTATGCGACGACGCGCCAGCGTATCGTCTCGCCGGCGCGCAACGGCACCAGTGTCGTGTCTGCCAGGCTGATCTGCTGCGGTGCGGTCCAGCTTTCGCGCCGCAGCGTGATGCGCCCGGTATGCCGCGGCAGGCCATAGAAATCCGCGCCATGAAAACTGGCGAAGGCTTCCAGCCGGTCGAGTGCGCCGGCATCTTCGAATACCTCGGCGTACAACTCGATCGCGGCGTGCGCGGAATAGATGCCGGCGCAGCCACACGCGGATTCCTTGGCGCCGATCGCATGCGGCGCGGAATCGGTGCCTAAAAAAAACTTGGGGTTGCCGGAAATCGCAGCCGCCACCAGCGCCTGGCGATGCTGTTCGCGCTTCAAGACCGGCAGGCAGTACAGATGCGGGCGGATGCCGCCGCGGAACATCGCGTTGCGGTTGTACAGCAGATGGTGCACGGTGATCGTCGCGGCAACGTTGGCCGGCGCCGCCGCGACGAACTCGGCGGCCTGGCGCGTGGTGATGTGTTCGAGCACGATTTTCAACTTGGGAAAATCGCGCAGCAATCTGACCAGATGGCGTTCGATGAACACGGCCTCGCGGTCGAACACGTCGACGTCGGCATCGACCACTTCGCCGTGCAGCAACAGCGGCATGCCGACCTCTTCCATCGCCGCGATCGCCTTGCAGGCACGGGCCAGGTCGGTGACGCCGGAGTCTGAATTCGTAGTTGCGCCGGCCGGGTAATACTTCACCGCATGCACGAAGCCGCATTCGCGCGCACGGCGGATTTCCTCCGGCATCGTGTTGTCGGTCAGATAGAGCGTCATCAGCGGCTCGAACGCCGTGCCGGCTGCGGCGGCGAGCAGGCGTTCGCGATAGGCAGCTGCATCGTCCACGTTCACCACCGGCGGCTTCAGGTTGGGCATCGCAATCGCGCGGCCGAACACGCGCGCGGTGTCGGGCAGCACGCTCTGCATCGCGGCGCCGTCGCGGAAGTGGATGTGCCAGTCGTCGGGGCGGGTGATCGTGAGGGTATCGGTCATGCGTCTTCTTGATCCTGGGGCTTGAGTGCCAGGCTCATTTTATAGAGTTCGGTCTTGCTGCGCCCGGTGATCTTCGACGCCAGTCGGGCCGCCAGCGTCGGCGGCAAGTCGCCCAGCAGAATGTCGAGCACGCGCATCGCCTCCGCGTCGACCACCGCGGCGGCCGCGGCCGGCGGATGCACGATGACGACGAATTCGCCGCGCACGTGGTTAGGGTCGGACGCAAGCCAGGCCGCGGCCTCGGCGAGCGGCAGCGTGACGATGCTCTCGAAGCGCTTGGTCAGTTCGCGCGCCAGGGTCACCCGCCGCGCGTTGTCGAGTACCGCCGCCATGTCGGCCAGCGTCTCCTCGATGCGGTGCGGTGCTTCGTAAAACACCAGCGCTGCCGGCAGGACCGCCAGCGTCTGCAGCTGGGCGCGGCGCGCGCCGGACTTGGGCGGCAGAAACCCCTGAAACAGCCATTGCCCGGATTCCACGCCCGCAGCCGACAGCGCCGCGATCGCCGCGGAAGCGCCGGGAATCGGCACCACGCCCAGTCCTGCGGCCGACACCGCCGCCACCAGCCGCGCGCCGGGGTCGGACACCGCCGGCGTGCCGGCATCCGACACGTAGGCCACGGCTTCGCCGGCGGCGATCCATGCGACCACCTTGGCGGCGGCTTCGCGCTCGTTGTGCTCGCGGATCGACACCATCGGTTTGGACAGGTTGAAATGCGCCAGCAGCTGACCGGATACACGGGTATCTTCGGCTGCCACGCGGTCCACGCATTTGAGCGTGTCGAGCGCGCGCAGCGTGATGTCGCCGAGGTTGCCGATCGGCGTTGCGACGACGTAGAGCGCGGGCGGCAGGCGGGTATGATGCGGACTTTCACTCATCCCGGCATTGTCGCAGATGTTGAAATCAGTCGTCGGGCAGGCTGCCGAAGCGCATGCAGAAGCCTTCCTGAAAACGCAGGGCCTCACGCTGGTGGCACGCAACTGGCGGTGCCGCTTCGGCGAGATCGATCTCGTCATGCAGGACGGCGCCGCGCTGGTGTTCGTCGAGGTCCGGCTGCGCAGTCGCAGCGACTTCGGCGGCGCCGCCGCCAGCGTGACGCCGGCCAAGCAAAAGAAGCTGCTCGCCGCCGCGCGGCAGTATCTATCCGCGTTGAAAACGCTGCCCCCCTGCCGTTTCGACGTGGTCGCGCTTGGCAGCGATGCCGCGCCACAGTGGATCAGGAACGCCTTTGGCGATGTGGGATAATCGGGTCCAACCATGCCGCTACACGACAGAATCCTCGGCCACTTCAAGGCGTCGGCGCAGGCCAAGCTGGCCGCCGCCGACGCGCTGGCGCCGCATATCGAACAGGCCGCCCGTCTGATGGTGCATAGCCTCGCCGAAGGCGGCAAGATTCTCGCCTGCGGCAACGGCGGCTCGGCCGCCGACGCGCAGCGCTTTGCCGCCAAGATGGTCAATCGCTTTGAACAGGAGCGCCCCGGCCTCGCGGCGCTCGCCCTCACGTCCGACCCGTCCACGCTGACCTCGATCGCCAATGACTACGCCTACGAGCAGGTGTTCGCGCGGCAGGTCAAAGTACTCGGGCACGCCGGCGACCTGCTGCTGGCGATTTCCACCAGCGGCAACTCGCCCAGCGTGTTGCGGGCAGTGGCCGCCGCCCACGCGCGCGGCATGCCGGTGATCGCACTCACCGGGCGCAGCGGCGGCGGGCTGGCGGAACAAATGCAGGAGGGCGACGTCCTTCTCTGCGTGCCCGCCGAATCCACGGCGCGCATCCAGGAAATTCACCTGCTGGTCATCCATTGCCTGTGCGATGCGGTGGACAGCGTCTTACTAGGAGTCGAAGAATGAACAAACTGACCCAAATCGCGCTGGTGGGAGTGGCGCTTTCGCAATTGCACGGATGCGCCGCGGTCGTCGTGGGGGGCGCGGCCACCGGGGCTGCGGTCGCCACCGACCGGCGTACCGCCGGCGTCTTTGTCGGCGACCAGGAAATCGAACTGCGCGCGATGAAGCGCCTGAGCGAAACCTTCCCCAACAAAACCACCAACATCGCGGTCACCAGCTTCAACCGCCAGGTGCTGCTCACCGGGCATGTGCCGGACGAGGCCGCGCGTGCGCGCGCCACCGAGACGGTCAAGGGCGTGCCCGACGTGCGCACGGTGTTCAACGAGCTCAGCATCGGTGGCGCCACCTCGCTGAGCTCGAGCGCCAACGACACGGCGATCACCGCCAACGTCAAGACCCGTCTGCTGCGCGACGAGCGCGTGCCCGGCACCAATATCAAGCTCAAGACCGAAGCCGGGGTGGTCTACCTGATGGGCCTCGTGACGCAGGCCGAGGCCGGGGTCGCCACCGAGATCGCGCGCACCTCCTCGGGCGTGACCAAGGTGGTCACCCTGTTCGAAATCATCAACTGATGCCGCGGCCCGCGTGCACACGCATCGAATCCTGATCGGCCGTCCATGATCTATCGCGACCTGCGCGATTTCATCGCGCAACTCGAAACCATGGGCGAGCTGAAACGCATCGCCGTCGAAGTCGACCCCAAACTGGAAATGACCGAAATCGCCGACCGCGTGTTGCGCGCCGGCGGCCCGGCACTTCTGTTCGAAAACCCGAAGGGCCATTCCATGCCGGTGCTGGCGAACCTGTTCGGTACGGTCAGGCGCGTCGCGCTGGGCATGGGCGAAGACGATCCGTCGCGGCTGCGCGAAGTCGGCAAGCTGCTCGCCTACCTGAAGGAACCCGAACCGCCGAAAGGCCTGCGCGACGCCTGGGACAAGTGGCCGGTGTTGAAACAGGTCCTGAACATGGCGCCGAAGGAAGTCAAAAGTGCGCCGTGCCAGGAAATCGTCTGGGAAGGCGCCGACGTGGATTTGTCGCGCCTGCCGGTCCAGCACTGCTGGCCGGGCGACGTCGCCCCGCTGATCACCTGGGGACTGACCGTCACCAAGGGGCCGTACAAGAAACGGCAGAACCTCGGCATCTACCGTCAGCAGGTGATCGCGCCCAACAAACTCATCATGCGCTGGCTGGCGCATCGCGGCGGCGCGCTGGATTTTCGCGAGCACACCTTGGCGCATCCGGGTACGCCGTTCCCGGTCGCGGTGGCGCTCGGCGCCGACCCGGCGACCATCCTCGGCGCCGTCACCCCGGTGCCGGATTCGCTGTCCGAATACCAGTTCGCCGGCCTGTTGCGCGGTGCCAAGACCGAGGTGGTGAAATGCCTCGGCAACGAGCTGCAGGTGCCGGCATCAAGTGAGATCGTGCTCGAAGGCGTGATCCACCCCGGCGAGACTGCGCTCGAGGGCCCGTACGGCGACCATACCGGCTACTACAACGAGCAGGAAACCTTCCCCGTCTTCAGCGTCGAGCGCATCACGATGCGGCGCGACCCGATCTACCACAGCACCTACACCGGCAAGCCGCCGGACGAGCCGGCGATCCTCGGCGTGGCGCTGAACGAGGTGTTCGTGCCGCTGTTGCAGAAACAGTTTCCCGAGATCACCGATTTCTACCTGCCGCCGGAAGGCTGTTCCTACCGCATGGCGGTGGTCAGCATGAAGAAGGCTTACCCCGGCCACGCCAAGCGCGTCATGTTCGGGGTGTGGAGCTTCCTGCGCCAGTTCATGTACACCAAGTTCATTCTCGTCACCGACGACGACGTCGACGTGCGCGACTGGAAGGACGTGATCTGGGCGCTCACCACGCGCGTCGACCCGGCACGCGACACGCTGCTGGTGGACAACACGCCGATCGACTACCTCGACTTCGCCAGCCCGGTGTCGGGCCTGGGCAGCAAAATGGGCATCGACGCCACCCATAAATGGCCGGGCGAGACGGCGCGCGAATGGGGCACGCCGATCGCGATGAATGCCGCAGTGAAAACGCGCATCGACACGCTCTGGAAGGACCTGGGCCTATAGTCGTGGCGACCACGGATATTTTCCTGGCGCGCCAGCCCATCCTCGACCGCGAGCAGCGCATCGTCGCCTACGAGCTGCTGTTCCGTACCGGCAACACCGCCGGGGTGACCATCACCGATGACCTGCATGCAACCGCCAGCGTCATTCACCACGCATTCAGCGAAATGGGCGCCCACGCCGTGCTCGGCGCCCTGCAGGGTTACATCAACGTAAGCGCCGACATGCTGCAGTCCGAGTGGGTGGAACTGCTGCCCCGCGCGCAGGTGGTGCTGGAGTTGCTGGAAAGCATCGAGCTGACGGACGCCGTGGTCGCGCGCTGCGACGCGCTCAGGCAGCAGGGCTTCTCGCTGGCGCTGGACGACTTTGTCTACGACGAGCGCTATCTTCCCTTGCTCGACCGAGTCGACATCGTCAAGGTGGATGTGCTGCTGCACGACCGCGATGCCTTGCGCACCACCGTGGACCGGCTCCGGCAGTGGCCGGTGAAGCTGCTGGCCGAAAAAGTCGACAGCGCCGAGCAGGCCGCCTTTTGCCATTCGCTCGGTTTCGACCTCTTTCAGGGCTACTACTTTGCGCGTCCGCTGGTGCTCTCCGCCAAACGGGCCGATCCCAGCCAACTCGCGCTGGCGCAGCTTCTCGGGTTGCTGCTGAACGACGCGGAGACGGCGCAGATCGAACAGATTTTCAAACGGCACCCCAATCTCACGTATAACCTGATGCGGCTGGTGAATTCGGTGGCCAGCGGCACCCGCCGCAGCATCGCCTCGGTGTCACAGGCGATCGTGGTCCTGGGTCGCAGGCAATTGCAGCGCTGGCTGCAGCTGCTGCTGTTCACCCTGCAGGCCGGCTCGGCCTATCCCAGTCCGCTGCTGTTGCTGGCCGCCACGCGCGGCAAGCTGATGGAACTGCTGGCCGCCCGCCAGAAGCGCACCGTCGATTTCTGCGACGAGGCGTTCATGGCGGGCATCCTGTCCCTGATCGACACGCTGATCGACAAGCCGCTGCCCGAGATCGTGACCGAACTTCATGTGGGCGATCGCATCGCGGCGGCCCTGCTGCGCCGGGAGGGCGAACTGGGCACGCTGTTGCAACTGGTCGAAAGCGTCGAGCACGCCGACCTCGATCGCACGCTGACCCTGCTGGCGGCTGCCGGCAACCTGTCGCCCGCCGACCTGACCGAAGCCGAGATCGAGGCCATGGGCTGGGCCAACCAGATTGCCGAGGCCACGACGGAATCCATCCCGGTTTGAGGGGCGATGCCGCCCTGCGAGGCCCCCTTGAGGATCGACCTGCTGCAGCCCGAATAACCCTACTGCCGCATCGTGTAAAGTCTGCGGCGCTTGCACTATCATTCGCAGCGTGGTGCACCCCGTGTTCAGCTTTCAGGAGAATACCCATGAATAAATCGATGTTGACAGGTGTAATCGCAGGCGCCATCGCTGTCACCGCCATTGGCGGTGTGGCCGGCTACAAGGCACTCAATCCGGAGCCGGAATTTGCCGACGTGCTGGCCGTTAAGCCAGTGACCGAAACCACAAAAACACCCAGGGAAATCTGCGAGGATGTGGTCGTCAACGAGCAGGCGCCGGTCAAGGACCCCAACCGCATCGCCGGCACCGCCGTCGGCGCGGTGGCGGGCGGACTGCTCGGCAACCAGATCGGGGGCGGCAGCGGCAAAACGATCGCCACCGTCGCCGGCGCGGCGGCCGGCGGCTATGCCGGCAACCAGGTGCAGAAGAACATGCAGCAGAAAAACGTGGTCAGCCGGACCGAACGGCGCTGCCGCACCGTGCAGGAATCGAGCAGCCGCACCGTCGGCTACGACGTGCGCTATCGTCTGGGCGAGGAAGAAGGCCAGGTGCGGATGGACCACGAGCCCGGCCCGCGCATCCCGGTCAAGGACGGCAAGCTGCAGCTGGACGCGCCCGCGTCCTGATCCGACGGCGCGGCGCTCAGCCGCGTTGCCACAGCCAGCCAGGCACCTTATCGCGGTGCCTGGTCGTCGCCGCACTGGCGGCAGCCAAAAATGCTGAAATAGCGCAGATACAGCCACAGCGCGACCGGCAACAATGCCAGCCGCACCCATTCTCCGAGCGTGTCCGGCCACTGCCGCGCCTCCCACGCCTCCACCGCCACCGGCACCGCCTGGAACAGCGCCAGCAACACCAGGAACAGCGCCATCACGCGGCAGCCCGGATTCATCGCGCCCCGTTTCCGGCCTGCGCGGGCGGCATCCAATACACCCATTCCAGCAGCGCGCGCTGCGCCGCCTCGCTGCGCGTCGCATTGGCGTGGTAGATCAGCAGGACTAGGCTCACGCGCTGACCCTGCGCGGTATACACATAGCCCGCCAGCGCGCTGGCGTCGCGCAGGGTGCCGGTCTTGAGATGCGCGCTGCCGCCGACCGCGCTGCCGTTGAAGCGGCGCTTCAGCGTGCCGTCGAGGGCGGCGATGGGCAAGGCCGACTCGAACTCCGAGAACAGCGGGCTGCGATAGGCGGCGTGCAGCAGGCGGGTGAGCGTGTCCGCACTGATGCGCTCGATGCGCGACAGTCCGGCGCCGTTTTCCAGCACCAGCTTGTGCGTGGGCACATCGCGCTGTTCCAGCAGTTCGCGCACCGCCGCCGCGCTCTTCTCCAGCGTCGCCGGTGCGCCGTGGCGTTCTGCGCCCAGCGTCAGGAACAGGTTGCGCGTCATCAGGTTGTTGGAATGCTTGTTCAGGCGATTGAGCACCTGCGACACCGGCTCCGACGCGAATTGCAGCAGCGGTTCGGACGCCGGCGCCGCCCCCGCAACCGTCGGGCCGGCCAGCGTGCCGCCGGATGCCGTCCACAGGTCGCGAAAAATGAAATCGAACGTCGCCGCCGGCGCGAACAGGCTGAGCGGCCACGCCTGCTCGCCGCAGCCGCGCGGATAGACGCCGCTGACCACCAGTTCGTTGCGCGCGTCATCTAAAAACGCTGGCGCCAGCGCGCTGCGCCAGCCGTTGCAGGCGCCGTCGGTCAGCACCAGGCGCGAGGTGAAGGTCACGCCCGGCAGCGCAATGTCCGGCGCGATCCGCACCCGGTCCGTCTCCGGTTTCAGCCGCAGCGTGATCGCGTTGAAATTCGCCACCAGCGCGCCGGGTGGGGCGTTGTAGGGCGCCAGCGGGGTGTCGTCGAACGCGTCCGGATCGAACGCAGGCAGGTTGAAATGACCGGTGTCGAGCACCAGGTTGCCGCGGATGTGGCGCACGCCGCGCGCACGCAACTCGCGCTGCAGCAGCCAGATGCGCTCCAGCGTCAGCGTGGGGTCGCCATGGCCCCGGATGACGAGATTGCCCTGCAGCACACCGTCTGCGATGGGGCCGTCCGCCCATACGTCGGTGGTCCAGGTGTAGCCCGGTCCGAGCCGGTGCAGGGCGGCGAAGCTTGTCACCAGCTTCATCACCGACGCCGGATTCAACGCGGCGCCGGCGTTGTGGCTGAGCAGCGGCCGGTCCGCATCGAGCGGCTGCACCTGAACCGCCACATGGGTGAGCGGAATCCCGGCCTGCTTCAGCGCAGCGGTAAAGGCATCGGGGAGCGCCGCCGCCTGCGCGCAGATGCCCAGGCCCGCGAGCAGCAGGCCGGCAAAAAATCGGGGAGGGACATGGACTGACGGCATCGCCCCATTATGCCGAATTCACGGCACCGGTTCAGAGCGATTGGCGGATCGCCAGCACAGCCTGGTTGCGCAAGGACTTCAGCAGCGACAGTTCCTTCTCGGGAATCGTGATGTCGCCGGGGCCGGGCCGGTCGGCATAGATCAGGCCGATCGGCTTGCCCTTGACGACGACGGGGAACAACACGAAAGTGCGGGCCGGAACGTTTTTCCGGTACCACGCCGGGATGCGCGCGGCGATCTTGGGGTCGTCGATATCGTTAATCAGGATGTCGGCATTGTTCTGCAAGGCCACCAGAAAGACATCCGGCTGCGCCGCCAGCGAAAAATCGAACGCCTTGACGAGCGCCTGGGCCTGGTCGCCGAAGCCGAACTTGCCGACCATGCTGTTGTGGCGGCCGTCCTTGATGCACAGCACCACATGCGCGAAACCCATGCCGCTGAACATGGCTTCGAGAATCATGCGCAGGATGTCGTTCAGCGAAACCGCATCGTCGATCAGCGAATTGCTGACATCCTGCAGGCCCGAAGCCAGCATCGCCTGGATCGATTCGCTGGTGCGCGGCACGCTGCTGTCGGGCACGTCCACCTCGCCGCTGGGTGCGGGTGCATGCAGCACGCTGCCCTCCAGCGCGGCACGCGCGTCCTCGGGCGGCGCCGCTTCGGGCGTGTCCGGTTCGGCCTTGTCGGGCTCGGGCGTGTTCGCCGGCAACGCGGCCATGCCGGCCCATTTCGACGCCTGCTTGGCAAAATCGCTGCGGCCGAGGCTCACGTTCACCACCAGGGCAAACTGGGCGATATCCTGCATCGAGCGTTCCATCAGCCCGGTCAGCTGCTCGACCGTGAGCGGCACGCTGTCGCCAAAACGCGCCGTCAGGCCGGCGAGCGCCTTGCCGCGATCCGCTTCCGGCGTTTTCAGCACCAGCTCGCACAGTTCATTGGAAAAACCGGCGAGCGCATGCAACCGTTCGGGGTCGCTGGTGCCCCGGCGAATCTTGCCGGCGGGCAAGGGTTTCATGGTTTGCACCAGCGTGGCGGGGAACCCCCAGCTGCGCGCCACGCCGATGCCCAGGTTCTCGAACGACACGCCCAGCACCTCGGTCGACGCGCGCGCATCGTTCATGTCCTCGTCCTCGATACGCGTCCGGATCGCCGCCATTTCCTCCGGGAAATAGAACATGGTCAGCATCCGCCCCAGGTTGTGCAGCATGGCGCCGATGAATGCCTCTTCCGCATCCTTCACCTGGGTATGGCCGGCCATCTCGCGCGCCAGCATGCCGGCATACAGCACCTTGATGAATTCTTCCTTCAGCTCCTGCGCGTGCGCCTTGTTGCCCAGATTCTCGAACAGGATCAGGCTCAACGCGATGGTACGCACGGCGTTGAACCCGAGGATCACCACCGCGCGCGAGACAGTGCTGATCGAACCGCCGCCGACCTGGCTGTAATACGCCACATTGGCCAGCCGCAGGAGCTTGCTGGTGAGCGCAACGTCGCGCAGGATGCTGTTGGAGAGTTCGTTGACGCCTTCCGTCTCGGACGACGCGATGCGGTTGATGGCGCCGATGGCTTCGGACAGGGCCGGGAAGTCGCTGTCGCTGCCCATGCGCCGCATCAGGACATCGAGCGGACTGGGTTTCGCGCCGGACGACAATGCCCGCGACGCGCCTTCTTCGTTACGCGTCATCGGGGAGTTTGTATCGGGTCGCGTTCATGGACAGCTATGGTAGCCTGCAGCCGGCATGCCGCGTCAACCCAGGTCATTCACGTACCAGTCCATCGCTTCGGCCAGGCCCTCGCCGATGCGATGCGTCGGCGCATAGCCCAGCCGCGTGCGCGCCTTGGAAATGTCGGCGAGCGAATGGCGCACGTCGCCGGCGCGGAAGTCGCGGTAGACCGGCTTGAAACCGGCCAGATGCGAAAACTTCGGTTCCAGCAGCGAACGGATGGCCTCGAACAGCTGATTCAGCGTGGTGCGGTCGCCGACCGCGACGTTGTAGACCTGGTTGGCCGCCTCCGGGTGCGAACTGGTGGCGGCGAGCAGGTTGGCCTGGATGACGTTGTCGATGTAGCAGAAGTCGCGGCTGGTTTCGCCGTCGCCGTTGATGTAGACCGGCGCGTTGTGGATCATGCTCGCCACCCACTTCGGCACCACGGCGGCGTAGGCGCCGTTGGGGTCCTGGCGGCGGCCGAAGATGTTGAAGTACCTGAGGCCGATCGACTCCATGCCGTAGCAGCGGCCGAACACGTCGGCGTACAGCTCGTTCACCAGCTTGGTCACCGCGTAGGGCGACAGCGGCTTGCCGATCACGTCCTCGACCTTGGGGAGACCCGGGTGGTCGCCGTAGGTCGAGGAGGACGCCGCGTAGACGAAACGCTTCACTTTTGCATCGCGCGCCGCCACCAGCATGTTGAGAAAGCCGGTGTTGTTGGCCGCGTGGGTCGAGATCGGATCTTCCAGCGAACGCGGCACCGAACCCAGTGCGGCCTGGTGCAGCACGTAGTCGACGTCCTTGCACGCGGTGTGGCAGGTGATGAGGTCGCGGATGTCGCCGCGCTTGAACGTGAAGTTTTTCCAGCGCTCGGGACCGACGCTGGCCTGCACCTGCGCCAGGTTCTTCTCGTGGCCGGTGGCGAAGTTGTCGAGGCCTGCGACGCGCTGGTCGAGCAGCAGCAACGCTTCGACCAGGTTGCAGCCGATGAAGCCGGCGGCGCCGGTGACGAGCCAGG
>JAKACL010000240.1 GCA_021821425.1 Pseudomonadota bacterium | reverse complement strand
CAATTCCATTCGCATCGGCGCCGCCACCAACATCCAGGACAATTCCGTGCTGCACGTGTCGCACAAGACCGCGGCCGACCCGGCAGGCGGGCCGCTGGTCATCGGCGCGCGCGTGACCGTGGGCCACAGCGTAATCCTGCATGCCTGCACCATCGAGGATGAATGCCTGATCGGCATGGGTTCCATCATCCTGGACCGCGCGGTCATTAAGAAGCACGTGCTGCTGGGCGCGGGCTCGCTGGTGCCGGAAGGCAAGGTGCTGGAATCCGGTTACCTGTACCTGGGCCGGCCGGCGAAAATGGTGCGGGAACTGACGGCGGAAGAGATTGCCTACTTCAATTATTCGGCCGAACACTACATAAAATTGATGCGTTCCTATTTATGACCAAGACCAAATTCATCGTCGGCGCGCTGCTCGCCTTCTTCATCGGCGGCGCATTGATCTATACCCTGGTTTCCAAGCCGCAGGCGCCGGCCTCGACCTTTACCACGCTGAAGGGCGAGAAGATTGCGCTCGACGATTTGCGCGGCAAAGTGGTGCTGGTCAACTTCTGGGCCACCTCCTGCCCCGGCTGCATCAAGGAAATGCCGGGCATGATCGAAACCTACAAGCAATACAAGGACAAGGGTTTCGAGATCATCGCCGTGACCATGCCTTACGATCCGCCCAACTACGTACTCAAGTTCGTCGAGGACTGGCAGCTGCCCTTTCCGGTGGCGCTGGATATCAAGGGCGAGGCGGTCGCGGCCTTCGGCAACGTGAGCCTCACGCCCACTAGTTTCATCATCGGCAAGGACGGCGCGCTGCTGGAAAAGAAAATCGGCGAGCTGGATTTCGTCAAGCTCAAAGCCACGCTGGATAAGGAGCTCGGCGCATGAGCGGCTGGCGCGACTATTTCGTCGATCTTGCTCGCTACCACGCCTGGGCCAACGAAGTCCTGTTCAAGGAACTGGACAAGCTCTCCGAGGCGCAGCGCCGTCAGGATAGCGGCCTGTTCTTCCGCAACATCCACCACACCGTCGACCACCTGCTGCTGGTC
This sequence comes from Pseudomonadota bacterium, assembly GCA_021821425.1. The sequence continues at coordinate 2,422 of JAKACL010000240.1, read as the reverse complement.
AATCGAGTGTGGATGGGGCGTCTGACCGGCAAGCCCATCACGCCGGATTTCAAGACCGTGCAGGTCGAGGACTGGGAAGCGCTGAAGCAAGGGCTGCGCGAAAATATCTCCGGCATGGCCGACTGGCTTTCCAGGCAGGACGAAAGCTGGTTCGCGCAAAACATCGACTTCACTGCCAGCAACGGCAAGGCGAACACCTTGCCGGCCATTGCCGTGCTGACCCACATGCTCACCCATTTCAACCACCACCGCGGCCAGATATCCACCGCGATCACCCAACTGGACGGCATCGCGCCGGAAATGGATTACCTCTACTACCTGCGCGCCCGGTCCGCCTAGTTTCCTTTATAATTTTCTTTGTCGGGGCGCCAGCCCCCGGCGTCAGGAGCAATCCTCAAGACGGTGTCCCGTCCAAGCTCGGCAAATAAAACATATCCAACCGCTTGGAGGATTCATCTTGGACACCGCACTGCAAACGCCCCCCGCGCCCGTCTCCCTGGGCGAGGCTTTCAAATACTGGCTCAAGCTCGGCTTCATCAGCTTCGGCGGCCCCGCCGGGCAGATTTCCATCATGCACCAGGAACTGGTGGAGAAACGGCGCTGGATTTCCGAACACCGCTTCCTGCATGCGCTCAATTACTGCATGCTGCTGCCCGGCCCGGAGGCGACCCAGCTCGCCATCTACATCGCCTGGCTGATGCACGGCATCAAGGGCGCGGTGATCGCTGGCGTGCTGTTTTTCCTGCCGGGATTCGTGCTGCTGTCGCTGCTGGCTGGAATCTATCTGGCCTGGGGCGACGTGCCGCTGGTACAGGGCATCTTTTACGGCATCAAGCCGGCTGTGGTGGCCATCGTGCTGTTCGCCGCCTGGCGCATCGGCTCGCGTGCGTTGAACAACGAAGTGCTTTGGGCCATGGCGGCGCTCGCCTTCATCGGCATTTTCGTGTTCGACATCGGCTTTCCCTGGATCGTGCTGGCGGCAGGCGTGCTCGGCGCGCTCGGCGGCAAGTTCCTGCCCGCCAAGTTCAAGGGCGTGGGCGGCGCCCATGGCGCCAGCCACAAATCCTTTGGTGCAGCGATCATCGATGACGACACCCCCACGCCGGCGCACGCGAAGTTCTCCTGGGGGCGACTCGCCATGAAGCTCCTTGCCTTCGTGCTGATCTGGGCGGCAGCGCTGTATGCGGTCAGCGGCCAGCAGACACTCCTTGACATGGGCGAGTTCTTCACCAAGGCGGCCTTTCTTACCATCGGCGGCGCCTATGCCGTGCTGCCCTATGTCTACCAGGGCGGGGTGGAGCATTTCGCCTGGCTCACCGGCCCGCAGATGATGGATGGCCTGGCGCTGGGCGAACCCACCCCGGGGCCGCTCATCATGGTGGTGACCTGGGTGGGCTATCTCGGCGGCGTGGCGAAGGGAGTATTCGGCAACGCCATCCTGGGCGGCATTGCCGGCGCGGCGGTGGCGACCTTTTTTACCTTCCTGCCTTCCTTCCTGTTCATCCTCGCGGGCGGACCGCTGGTCGAGGCCACGCGCAACGAGATCAGGTTCACCGCGCCGCTGCTCGGCATCACTGCCGCCGTGGTCGGCGTGATCCTGAATCTGGCAGTGTTCTTCGCGTGGCATACTTTCTGGCCGCAGGGCAGCGCAACCGAACCCTTCGCCGGCAGCTTCGAATGGTTCCCGGTCATCGTCGCCATCGCCGCCTTCGTGGCGCTGTGGAAATACAAGGCCGACATCATGAAGGTGATCGGCGTGTGCGCCCTGCTCGGGCTGGCTTACACCCTATTTGTTTGAGTCGAGGACAACATGGAAGACACCAACCAGGCGCCTAAGCGCTGCGGCTGCGCCAACCCCACCGACAAGTGTCCGGATTTGCCGCGCAGCATCCATCCCGCCAAGGTCAAACCCGATAATGCCTTCGTGCTGGATGTTAGGCGAGCGGCGGACTACGCTGCCTCGCACGAAATCATCCCCGGCGCGTTCTGGAAGGACCCGGAAAAAATCGACGCTTGGATTTCTGCCGTGCCCAAGACCCACGATGTGGTGATCTACTGCGTGCGCGGCGGCAGCGTGTCGAACAGCGTGATCGACCGCCTGCACGCCGAGGGCATCAAGGCGCGCTTCATCGAAGGCGGCATCGAAGGCTACAAGGCGGCGGGCGGCAAGCTCGATCGGAAATGAAGTGGGTGACGCGCGAGCGGCCCAAGATCGACCGCATCGCCTGCCCCTGGCTGGTGGCAAGGTTCATCGACCGCAAGGCCGAGTTTCTCTACGTGCCGGCGGCCGATGTGCTGAAAGTGGCGGGAGAAACCGGCGCGATTCCCTACGACATTCCCGGCGTGGAACATGGCCATGTCGGCGAGCTGTGCAGCTTCGACGCCTTTCTCAGGCTGCACGATCTTGACGATCCGGTGTTGC
>JAKACL010000239.1 GCA_021821425.1 Pseudomonadota bacterium | reverse complement strand
ACGCGCTATGTCAGGCTCAGCATGGACGGCTTGGTCGGCGAGCTTTCTGCCTCGGCGCACGGACTGAAAGAGGCCAACAGGCAGTTGGAATATCTCAAGCTCGCCACCGATCAGCACAACATCGTCAGCATTGCGGACACGCGCGGCAATATCACCTATGCCAACGACAGGTTCTGCGAAATCAGCCAGTATCGGCGCGAGGAACTGCTCGGGCAAAACCATCGGCTGCTGAAATCGGGCATGCACCCTGATGACTTCTACCGGGACATGTGGCGCACCATCACCAGTGGTCGTATCTGGAAGGGCGAGGTATGCAACCGCAAAAAGGATGGCGGCCTGTACTGGATCTATACCACCATCGTGCCCTTCCTGGACGACACGGGCAAACCGTATCAATACATCTCGATCCGCACCGACATCACCGAGATCAAGGAGGCGCAGCAGGTGCTGGTGCGCGGCCGCGAAGAACTGGAGCAGCTTGTTCATGAGCGGGCGACTGAGCTGGCGGAGCGCGAAGACGTGCTGCGCAGCATCACCGACGTTGCCCACGATGCGGTCATCATGCTCGATCGCCGCGGCAGGGTCACGTTCTGGAACCCCGCGGCGGAAAAGATATTCGGCTATGCCGAAACCGAAATGCTGGGGCGCAACCTGCATGCCTTGCTGGTGTCAGGCGAGCAACTGGAAGAATTCCAGGCCGGGCTGGCCGAACTCCAGCAATCCGGTGCGGGGGCGCTGATGGGGAAAACCGTCGAATTGACTGCGCTGCGCAATGACGGCGCCGAGATTTTCGTCGAGATTGCCCTGTCCGCGGTCAGGATCAAGGGCGGCTGGCATGTCGTCGGCATCGCGCGCGACATCACTGCGCGCAAGCTTGCGGAACAGCAGCTGGAACTGCTGGTCATCACCGATCCGCTGACCGGCGCGAGCAACCGCAGACGCTTTGACGGCGCGCTGCATGCGGAAATCGCGCGCAGCCGCCGCTATGGCGCGCCCTTGTCGCTGGTCTTGTTCGATATCGACTATTTCAAACGCGTCAATGACAGCCTGGGCCACCCGGTGGGCGACCGGGTTCTGGTTCAGCTGGCCGAACTGGTTTCCGACAACATCCGCGAGACCGACCTGTTCGCCAGGCTGGGCGGGGAAGAGTTCGCCGTACTGGCGCCGAACTGCGATGCGGCGTGCGCGCGGCAATTTGCCGAAAAGCTGCGCAGGGCGGTGGAGAACCATGCGTTCCCGCACATAGAGAGGCTTACCTGCAGCTTCGGCGTGGCCGAGTTTCGTGGCACTGACGGGCAGGATGCGCTGGTCAAGCGTGCGGACGAGGCGCTTTATCGCGCCAAGGGCGAGGGAAGGAATCGGGTGGTTGTCGCCGAGGAGTCGGCTGCGGACTGACGGTGCCGAGCTTCAAGGGGCATCGGCATGCTGCGGCATTGTTTGCGCGTCGGGCACATCCGTCACGACGGTTCGAGGCCGCCGCCTACGATGGCCTCAAGACTGTCGTGGGCGCCAGCGCCGGACAGCGGAAAGGGCTTGAAGGGCTGGCTGCCGTCCAGTTGGCATCTCGCGGCGGACCATTCTCCCGCCAGCTCCCCGAAAGCCAGGCAGGCGGGGCTCTTGTAGGCGCCTTTGCGGCAGATCAATGTGATGGTGTGGCGCGGCAGTCCCGGCTGCAGGGGGATCGAATGCAAGCCGTGCTGCGAGTGCGCGATGGTTTCCGGAAGGATGGTTGCGAGGCGGCCCCTGCGCACCATCTCGATGATCACGCTGAGCGACGTCGCCTCCATTGCGATGCGCGGCGTGATGCCCTGCTCGAGGCAATACTGGTCGATGTGCCGGCGCAGGGCATAGTCGGTGTGGAACAGTACCAGCGGCTCCTGCTCCAGCACTTCTCCGTTCAGCGGCTTGGTTTGCGTTGCCAGGTGGTGATCCTTGCCCACGGCCAGGTTGAGCGTTTCGATGAACATGATGTGGGTGTCGATTTCATCGGAAAACACCGTGGACGATGATGCGCTGCCGAAGGCGATGCCGATGTCGACCTTGTCATCAGCCAGCGCCGCCTCGATGTCGCTCTGCGGCATTTCCAGCGTGCTTACCGTAATCCCGGGGTAGCGGCCGTTGAATTGGTCCAGCAAGGGCGTGGCCAGGTAATCCGAGATCGGCGTCATTCCCAGACGCAGGGAGCCGCGGCTCAGATCGTGCAATTCGTAAATGGCCCGCTTGCCCGCATTCAGTTCCACCAGGGCGCGCCGGGCATGCTGCAAATAGACCTCTCCTGCTGCCGTCAGGCGCACGATCCGTCCCGAGCGATCCAACAACTGCACCTCCAGCAAATCTTCCAATTGCTTGATTTGTTGGGACAAGGTCGGCTGGGAAACATACAAAGCTTCAGCGGCCCGCGTGAAGCTCTGGTGCTCCGCTACCGCCATCAAATAGCGCAAGGAGCGCGGGAAAATCAAATTTCTATCCATAGCCGATCCCTATAGAACTCATCGGAATTTAGTCTTGGAAAACTATAGTCGCATGATACATAGTTACGCACAACAATGACTGTGCGTGCTGTCCTGCAGCGACATGCGCTGCGTGGTGTCCCGGTTTAACGGGGGCGCACATGCATTGACCAGTGCTTTAAAAAGTAGTGCGCACTTGCCGCGATTTTTTTGACAAGGCGCCAAGTGGCTTAGGTATCAAACTGTCAACAGCGAGGAAATTGCAATGATTAAAGCAAAACACATGCCCGAAAATCTTTCACACGGGGCTCTCGCGGTAACCGCTGGGTTGCTGCTGGCCGCGTCTTCTCCGGTGTTCGCGCACCATCCGATGGGCGGCATGACGCCGGAGACCTTCAGCCAGGGTTTGCTGTCGGGCCTGGGCCATCCGATCCTCGGCCTGGACCATTTCGCGTTCATGGTGGTGGCCATGCTGCTGGCTTGCATGTTGAAAGGCTCGGCCCGTTTTGTCGCGCCGCTCGCCTTCGTTGGCGCCTCCGCTGCCGGTACCGTGATGCACCTTGGTGCCGCCAATATCCCGATGGCTGAAGCCCTGGTCGCGCTCTCTGTCATCGTCGGCGGCGTGTTGGTGCTGTTCCGCCGTTACCCCGGTGCGCTCGCGCTGAGCGGTCTGTTCGCGGTAAGCGGGATTCTGCATGGTTATACCCTCGGCGAATCCATCATCGGCGCGGAAACTACCCCGCTTCTGGCCTATCTGGCCGGCCTGGCTGCGATTCAGTACTTGATGATCGCCGGCGGCGTCCTGGCCCTGGAAAAACTGGCCAGCAAGTCCGAAAAGGCCCGCCTGCTTGCGGCACGCGTTGGTGGCATTGCTGCCACGCTGACTGGCGGAATTTTCCTGGCCATGGGTGTGATGTAAGCCAGCCAGGCAAGTCTGAAAACCGGGCCGTCTCGCTGCCGGCCCGGTTATACCCGAAAGTTTCGGTCAGCTACAGAGCCCTTAATTAGTGAAG
>JAKACL010000021.1 GCA_021821425.1 Pseudomonadota bacterium | reverse complement strand
TCGGCCCCGCCGTGTCGCGCAACCCCTACCTCGGCTTCAAGGTCAAGGGCCCCAAGGCCGGCGACAAGGTCGTCGTCAACTGGGTCGACAACAAGGGCGACAAAAACAGCGCCGAAGCCACCATCGGTTAAATGCTGTTGCACCCCGCCCGGGACCTGCGCGATCTCCTTCAGGTCGCAGGCCGGGGTGTGTACCCCTGATCTGGCAGCGCAGGCGCTGCCAGCGATTGAAACAAAAACCCCCTGCCGGTTCGACAGGGGGTTTTTCCATTCGGACGCGCGTCAACCGGTTTAAAGCTGAACATCAATACCACGCCGGCTGCGGTGATGCCTGCCCCTGCACCCTGAATCGCGCGGCAGCCCACAGTCGACGGGTGGCGATCGGCAGCCCGGGCGTCAGCACCGACAGCGCGATGCCCGTCTCGGCCAGCAGCAGCACAATGCCTGCCGCGGCCAGTCCGCCACCCGCCAGCATTGCTGCCGACATTCGCTCGAACATTTGATTCACTGTCAGGTTTTTGGAAGGCCGGACGCGGTCTCGACTAATCACATATACTGGTTTGAGTAGGGGTTCCGGTTGCCGCTCATGTGCCTTGCCATTCCGATGCAGATCGAATCGATCGACGGCTTTACCGCCCGCTGCCAGGCCAAGGGCGTGTGGCGCGACGTCAGCCTGTTCATGATGCGGGACACGCCGCCTGTGGTCGGCGACTTCGTCATGGTGCATGTCGGCTATGCCATCCAGAAGATCGCCGAAGCCGAGGCCCGCACCACCTGGGAGCTGCTGGACCATATCCTGGAGGCAGGGGGTGCATGAACTCGCGGTTGCCCAGGCGCTCGTCGAACAGGTGAATGCCGTGATCGACCAGCACCATGCGGCGCAAGCCAGCATGATCCGCGTGCGCATCGGTCCGCTCGCCGGTGTCGTGCCCGAACTGCTGGCCAGCGCGTTTCCGCTGGCCGCGGCCGGCAGCCGCATGGAACATGCCGCGCTCGAATTCATCCACGCGCCAATCCAGGTGCACTGCCAGACCTGCGGCGCCGAGACCGACGCCGCGATGAACCATCTCGTCTGCGGCGCCTGCGGCGACGGGCACACCCAGGTCATTTCCGGCGACGACCTGCTGCTCGAAAGCGTCGAACTCGAAACCGCGCCTTCCCCGACCCCCGACCCCTAGCCCCTATTCCCTAGATCCTGGCTCCTTAAAAATGTGCGACACCTGCGGCTGCAACCTCACCCCCGGCAACACCCACCTCGCGTTCAAGCCTGTTCCCCAAGGGGCGACCGCGGTGTCCGTGCTGAAGGGCCTGCTGCAAAAAAACGACGATCAGGCCGGCCACAACCGCACACACTTCGATCGCCGCGGCATCCTCGCGATCAACCTGATGTCGGCGCCCGGCTCCGGCAAGACCGCGCTGCTCGAGGCCACGCTCGTCGCGCTGAAGGACGAATTCACCTGCGCCGTGATCGAGGGGGATCTGGAAACCGAGAACGATGCCGAGCGCATCCGCGCCAAGGGCGTGCAGGCGCACCAGATCGTCACCGGCACCGCCTGCCATCTCGACGCCCATCTGGTGCACGACGCGCTGCATCGGATGCAGCTCGACGGTGTCGACATTCTCTTCATCGAAAACGTCGGCAACCTGGTCTGCCCGGCGAGCTTCGACCTCGGCCAGCACCTCAACGTCACCCTGCTCTCGGTCACCGAAGGCGACGACAAGCCGGCCAAGTACCCGGTGATGTTCCGCGCCGCCGACGCCCTGCTCCTGACCAAGACCGACCTCCTGGCCGTGATCGACGATTTCGACCCCGACAAGGCCGAGGCGCACCTGCGCAGGCTCGCCAACCCGGCGCCGGTGATGCGGCTGTCGGCGCGCAAGGATCTGGGCATGGACGCGTGGCTCGCCTGGCTGCGCGCGCAGATGGCCGCCCAGCGCACCCGTGTCGCCATCGGCCAGTCGCGTCGCCCGGCGACCCAGGCCCAGGGGGACGGCATGAAATACCACAGCGTCACCGCCTGATGATCGAGGCCCGCGCCTGGCTGGAGAAAATCCACGCGCTCGAGTTCGACCGCACGGTCAAGATCATGAACGTGTGCGGCGGCCACGAGCGTTCGATTACCCACGCCGGCCTGCGCGGCGCGTTGCCCAAATGGATCGAGCTGGTGCCCGGTCCCGGCTGTCCGGTGTGCGTGTGTCCGGAGGAAGACGTCTACCAGGCCATGCAGCTCGCGCTCGTGGACAAGGTCATCCTGGTCGCCTTCGGCGACATGCTGCGGGTACCGGTCAATGTGAAGAAAGGCGAGGTGCATTCGCTCGCCGAGGCGCAGGCGGCCGGTGCCGACGTGCGTCCGATCGCCAGCCCGCTCGATGCGCGCAGGATCGCGCTGGACAACCCCGATCGCCCAGTGGTGTTGTTTGCCGCCGGCTTCGAAACCACGACGGCGCCGGTCGCGGCGATGCTGGCCGAGGGCCTGCCCGACAATCTGTCCATCCTGCTGTCCGGCCGCCTGACCTGGCCGGCGGTGGCGATGCTGCTGGACGCCGGCACGCCCGGCTTCGATGCGCTGGTCGCGCCCGGCCACGTCTCTACCGTGATGGGGCCGGAGGAATGGACCTTCGTTGTTGATCAGCACAAGATCCCCGCTGCCGTCGCCGGCTTCGGCACCGAATCGCTCTTGGCGTCGTTCTATTCCGTGCTGCGGCAACTGAAAACCGGCGAGCGCTTTCTCGACAACTGCTACCGCGAAGTCGCGCATCCCGGCGGCAATCCCACTGCGCGCCGTTTGCTCCATGAAACCCTCGACATCGTCGACGCCCACTGGCGCGGCATCGGCATCATTCCGCGCTCGGGTTATGCGCTCAAGCCCGCGTATGCCAGACACGACGCATGCCTGCTGTTCCCCAACCACAGCGATCCCAGCCGCCGCCGTGCCGGCGAAATGCCGCCCGGCTGCGATTGCGCGCAGGTCGTGCTCGGCAAGATCTACCCCAACCAGTGCCGCATCTACGGCCGTGCCTGCACCCCGCGCAACCCGGTCGGCCCCTGCATGGTGTCGGACGAAGGCGCCTGCCGCATCTGGTGGGCGGGCGGCGTGCGCGTAGCCGTCGATGCCTGAGCGCATTGCCCGGTTCATCACCATCAATGGCCGGGTGCAGGGCGTGGGCTTCCGGCCCTTCGTCTATCGCCTGGCGCATCAGCATGGCATCACCGGCTGGGTGCGCAACGTCGATGGCGCGGTGGAAATTCATGCCGAAGGCAGGCCCGCGCAACTCCAGCTTTTCAACGATGCGCTGCTGAACGAGGCGCCGCCGCTGTCCGCTCCCGGCCCGCTGGCCATTGCCGTCTGCGAAGCCGAACACGCCGCAGCGTTTTCCATCCTCGACAGCTCTGTATCGAGTCATGCCGACGTCCATCTGCCCCCAGATGGCTTCGTCTGCGACGACTGCCTGGCCGAACTGCACGACCCGGCCAATCGTCGCCACCGCTATCCCTTCATCAACTGCACCCAGTGCGGCCCACGTTACACCCTGATCACCGCCCTGCCCTACGATCGATCCAACACGGCGATGCGCGACTTTCCCCTGTGCCCGGAGTGCCGCCGCGAATACGAAAACCCGCTCGACCGCCGCTTCCATGCCGAACCGATCGCCTGCCCGGTGTGCGGTCCGCACCTGCGCTTCGTCGCGAATGGCGTCACGCATGAGGGGGACGAAGGCGCGCTCGGGGCCACCGTCTCCGCGCTGCGCGCAGGAAAAATCGTCGCGGTCAAAGGCGTCGGCGGGTATCACCTGATGTGCGATGCCCGCAACGATCGGGCCGTGGCCGCGCTGCGCGCACGCAAGTCGCGACCGGCCAAACCTCTGGCCATCATGTTTAGTAATATCAATGCCTTGCGCGAAGTTATTCGCACCACGACTGAAATTGAAACGCGGCTCACCGCGCCCGAGCGCCCCATCGTGCTGCTGCCGAAACGCGCCGGTGCCGGGCTCTCCGAACATCTTGCGCCCGGTCTGGCGGAAGTCGGCTGTCTGCTGCCCTACTCGCCGCTGCATGCACTGTTGCTTGCCGACTTTGGCGGGCCGCTGGTCGCCACCTCGGGCAACCTGTCCGGCGAGCCGGTGCTGACCGACAACGACGAAGCGCACACCCGGCTCGTTCCCATCGCCGATGCCTTCCTGCATCACAACCGGCCCATCGTGCGGCCGGCCGACGATCCGGTGTATCGCGTGATCGCCGGCGTGCCGCGCCCGCTGCGGCTGGGGCGCGGCAATGCGCCGCTGGAGTTCGCGCTGCCGGCCGCGCTGCCGATGCCGGTGATGGCGCTCGGCAGCCACATGAAAAATACCGTGTGCCTTGCCTGGGGCACGCGTGCCGTCGTCTCGCCGCATATCGGCGAACTCGACACCGTGCGCAGCCTGGATACGCTGGCGCAGGTGGCGGCCGACCTGCAGCGCCTGTATCAGGTGCAGGCCATGCGCATGCTGGTGGATCGGCATCCCGGCTACGGTTATCGCCGCTTTGCCCGCGACAGCCATTTGCCGCTGACCGAAATCGGGCACCACCCCGCCCATGCCTCGGCGCTGGCCTGGGAATATCCGGAGGTGAACGCATGGATCGTGTTCGCCTGGGACGGCGTCGGCCTTGGCGCGGATCAGACCCTGTGGGGCGGCGAGGCCTTCACCGGCGCGCCCGGCCGCTGGCAGCGCGCCGCGTCATTCATGCCATTTCGCCTGCCCGGCGGCGACAAGGCCGGACGCGAGCCGTGGCGAGCTGCGGCGGCGCTGCTGTGGGAAACCGGCCAGCCCGCGTCCTTTGCGCCGGATGCGCTGCATCAGGCCTGGTCGGCCCGGCGCAACAGTCCGGCCAGTTCCTCGGTCGGCCGCCTGTTCGATGCGGCAGCGGCGCTGTGCGGCGTCTGCACCCACGCCAGTTTCGAGGGCGAAGGGCCAATGCGGCTGGAAGCGATCGCCAGCGGCGGCGGCGATGCCATTCCGCTCCCGCTTGAACGCGACGCTGCCGGGATCTGGCGCAGCCACTGGGCGCCGCTCTTGCCCATGCTCGCCGACGCCACGCGGCCGCAATCCGAACGCGCGGCCCGCTTCCACTACAGCCTGGCGCAGGCGCTGGTCGATCAAGCGCAGCTGCTGCGCGCGCAAACCGGCATCGATTCCGTCGGACTGACCGGCGGCGTGTTCCAGAATCGCCTGCTGGCCGAAGCCGCGATCGCGCGACTCGAGGTCGCCGGTTTCCGTGTCCATTTGCCGCGACGGCTCCCGGTGAACGATGCCGGGTTAAGCTTCGGGCAGGTCATCGAATTTCTGTTTGCATAAAACCATCCCAATACAACCATGGACGACACCCGCATCCTGCTCGCGCACGGCAACGGCGGCCGCCTGATGCGCGAGCTGATTACCGACATTTTCGACCGCCACCTCGGCAACCCGCTGCTCGACACCGATGCCGATTCGGTGCTGCTGCCGCGCGTGGACGGCGAACTGATGGTCACCACCGACGGCTTTACCGTCGAGCCGCTGGCGTTTCCCGGCGGCGACATCGGTTCGCTCGCGGTGCATGGCGTGGTCAACGACCTTGCCGTGGCCGGCGCCGATCCGCTTTTTTTCACCCTCTCTGCGTTGATCGAGGAAGGCCTGGAAATCGCGGCGCTCGACCGCTACATTGCCAGCTTTGCGCGGGCGGCCCGGCAGAGCCATGCAGCCGTGGTGGCCGGCGACACCAAGGTGGTGCGGCGCGGGGAAGGCGGCGGGCTCTATCTGTCCGTCACCGGCATCGGCGTGCGCCGCGCGGGGGCCCAGCTTTCGCTGCGGCGCGTCGCGCCCGGCGACGTGGTGCTGGTGTCCGGACCGGTGGGCGACCACGGCGTGGCGGTGATGCTGGCGCGCGAGCAATTTGGCCTTGCCGGCGAACTGCACTCGGATTCCGCATCGGTGCTGCCGCTGGCGCGCGCCATCCGCGACCTGCCCGACTTGAAGTTCATGCGCGACCCGACGCGCGGCGGGCTTGCCACAGTCGCCCATGAAATCGCGCGCGCCAGCGGCCACAGCGTGGCGCTCGACCAAGCTGCCGTGCCGGTGCGGCCGCAGGTGGTGTCGGTCTGCGACATCCTGGGCTACGACCCGTATTTCCTCGCGTGCGAAGGCCGCATCGTCGCCGTCGCCGATCCCTTCGCGGCGGACGAAATCCTCCGACGCTGGCACGCGCTGCCCGAAGGCCGCGCCGCCGCCGTCATCGGCCACGTCGAAGTCGGCGGTGGGCGCGTGATCCTGAACACCCCGCTCGGCGGCCGGCGGGTGCTGGACGAACTGGAAGACGATCCGCTGCCGCGGATCTGCTGACGCTACCGCTGCCAGCGGTTACGCCGGTTGCCACTGACTGGAACATGTGGACTGGGCGCGTTATACGACCGTGGCAGCGGCCTCACGATAAGTGTTCTTTCCCTCGCGCTTCGCCGTATACAGCGCCGCGTCCGCCTGCTTGATCAGCGTGTCGAGCGTGTCCCCGTCCGGGTCGCACATCGCGATGCCCACCGACGCGCCGATGTGGGCGATGTGCCCGTCCTCCAGCGGGATCGGCTGGCGCAGGCGTTCCACCACCCGGCTTGCGACTTCGCGCGCCGCCGCGGCGTTGTCGACCTGTCCCAGCACGATGACGAACTCGTCGCCGCCCAGACGCGCGATCACATCCGACTCGCGCAGCAGCTGCTTCATCCGCTCCGACGAGGTCAGCAGCACCGTATCGCCGGCCGCATGCCCATGGCGGTCGTTGACCGCCTTGAAGTCGTCGAGGTCGATGGCCAGCACGGCCATCTGCGTTCGTGCGCGGCGGGCGCCGGCAAACAGGTGCTTTTCGTTTTCGAGCAGGAAGCGGCGGTTGGCCAGACCCGTCAGCGGGTCGCGCAGGCTGAGCTGGCGGATCGTCTGCTCGGCCTCGATACCCGCCTTGATCAGGCGCGTGGTTTCCCGGTACAGCCCGAGCAGCGCCAGCCCGGTCCACAGGCCGGCCATGCCCAGCAGCATCGACGACCAGTTCTGGTCCTCGATCCGCGCCTTTTCGCGTGTGTCCAGCTGGCGCAGTTCATCGCGCCCGATTTCGATCAGGATGCGGTGAATCTGCTCGATGGCGGACTTGTCGAATCCCGCCAGCTCGCGTTCCGGCGCCGTGGTCTCGCCGTCCGCCGCCGCGCGTTCCTGCAACGCGCTGAACCCGGTTTCCAATGCCGATTGCAATGACGGCAGCGGTGCCAGCCGCGCCGCACGCGGGTCGTCGGCGCCGATCAGCGCGATCAGATGTTCGGCACTGGGGCACGACGACTGGCGGCAAATCAGGTCGGGATCGAGGTCGGCGGGATTCTGCGACTCGGCATACTTGCGCACTGCAGTGTCCAGGTTGAGCAGATAGGTACGCAGCGAATCGATATAGGCCACGACCAGTCGTGTGTGCTCCACCGAGCGGATGGACTCGGCCGAGCGCTGGTGCTGGTAGAAGATCATGACGCACAACGCCAGGATGATCAGCGCGAAGATCAGCGTGCCCTTGTGGAGCACCTGCCGGAAGCCGGCAAAAACGGAGCCGTCGGTTTTGTTGCGGGTGTTCTGCATCGGTCGTGTTCGTGTGGCCCTGTTTTTCACCAACGCTGCCGGAGCAGGCTGATCGTCGGGGCGGATATGTGGACTCGGGAAATGTGACTGGCTTACGTTGCCGGGGCTGCACTGAAATGTGAAAAAAAGCCGGCAATGACCTGAATGTTAACCGCATTTTGGCTGGGCAGTAAGGCCTGGATGGCGGCCATGTGTCAGGCCTTGGCCTGGCGCCGGCAGCGGTCGGCCCACACCGCGGCCTCCACCCGCGAGCGCAGGTTGAGTTTTTTCAGCAGGTGCTTGACGTGGACTTTCACCGTGCCTTCCGCGATGCCCATGTCGCGGGCGATCAGCTTGTTGCTCTTGCCGTCGATCAGGTGGTCGAGGATGCGGCTTTCCTGTTCGGTCAGCGCGGCTTCGGCGAGACTGACAGGCCGGCTTTTTTCGCGCAGCGAGGCGACCAGCAGCTGTGTCAGGCTTTCGCTGATGGTAATCTTGCCGTGCGCCGCCTCGACCAGCTGCTGCATCAGCGCTTCCGGTTCCATGTCCTTCAGCAGGTAGCCGTCGGCGCCGGCCTGCAATGCGGCCATCAGGTCTTCCGCCTGGTCGGACACGGTCAGCATGATGATGCGCGCATCCAGACCGTCGTCCTTCAGCGTCTTCAGCACCTCGACGCCGTTCATGTCCTTCATGTTCAGATCCAGCAGGATCATGTCCGGATGCAGGCGGTGCGCGAGCTGAATGCCTTCCCGGCCGCTGGGTGCCTCGCCGACGAAACGGAATTCGGGTGCGGCCTGGATCAGCTGGATTACGCCCTTGCGGAACAGCGGGTGGTCGTCGACGATCAGGATGCGCTGGGGTTCTGTCGGGTTCATCAAACTCAAACTCTGCTCACGGGGTGAATCGGAATGGGGGCGTCATGCGCGGCGCCCGGCATGAAATGCAGGGTCACGCGGGTCCCGAGCATGGGCAGGTTTTCGACCGTCAGCTGCCCGCCCAGGTTTTTTGCCCGTTCGTCCATGATGGTCATGCCGTAATGATGCGTGCCGGCGGCCTGGCGGATGCCGAGGCCGTCGTCGGTGACGCTGGCCGACACCGAGCCGTCGCCGTTGCAGACCACCCTGACCTCGGCCTTGTGCGCCCGTGCGTGGTTGAGCACGTTGGACAGCGCCTCGCGAAGGATCTGCAGCGCGTGGATTTCCTCGTTGGGACTGAGCGTGCAGCCGGCCAGGTGCACGTCGAGCGTGACAGGGATGCCGCCGCGATCCGAAAATTCGGCCACGGTGGTCTGCAGCGCCGCCGCCAGGCCCTCGCCCTCGATGCGCAGGCGGAAGGTCGTCAGCAGTTCGCGCAGCTGGCGATAGGCGCTGTTCAGGCCTTCGCGCAATTCGGCCAGCACCTCGGCCGCTTCCGCGCCGGCGTCCGCGCGGTCGACCAGCGGCTTCAGGCGACTGACCTGGATCTTCATGTAGGCGAGCGACTGCGCCAGCGAATCGTGCAGATCGCGCGCCAGCGCGGCGCGCTCTTCCAGCAGCGACAGCCGGCGGCTCTGTTCGGCGCGCCGCGCAGTGCCGATGGCGATGCCAATGTGGCGCGACAGCGCTTCCAGCAGTTGCACCTGCCACTGCGCCAGCTCCCTGCCCGGCGGCATTTCCAGCTGCAGCACGCCATAGTGGTGTTCGGTGTCCTTCAAGGGCAGCGACAGCACGCGCCGTCCGTTCTGCAGCGGGTGTACCGCCAGGTCCTGATGGGCCAGGCATTCGGCACAGCTCATCAGGCCGCACAGATCGGCGTCGCCCTGCTGCGGCCGCACCGTGCTCGCGATCACCCGCGCATGCGTCTCGCCGGCTTCGACCAGGCATGCCAGCCCGTGGCCCACGCCCAGCACGTTCTCCAGATCGTTCAGCAGAATGGCATAGGTATCCGGCGCCACCGGCCCGTTGTAGAGCCGCGCGATCGAGTGATACAGCAATTCGAGCGAGCGGTTGGCGATGGTGAGCTCGGCGGTCTTTTCCGCCACTCGCGTTTCCAGATTCTGGTACAGCCTGGAGAGGTCTTCCGCCATCAGGTTGAAGGCCTGGCCGAGGCGCCCCAGCTCATCGGTGCCGGTGTGCTCGGTGCGCACCTTGAGGTTGCCGCGGCCGACGTTGGCGGCAAACGACAGCAGATCGCGCAAAGGCAGGATCAGGTCGTTGCGCGCCAGATAGAGCGTCAGCGCGCCGACCAGCAGCGTCATCAAGAGCGCGGCGCCCAGCACCATGCGCAGCACCCGGATTTTCGCCTCGGTGTCCTGCTCGATCTGCTTGACCAGCGCATGGATATCGTCGACGAACAGCGTGACGTCGTCGAGCAGCGGCAGGCTCCCGGCCGGTACGGGCCGGCCGGCCGCTACTGCGAGAAAGCGCGGTTTCACCCGCGTCTGCCAGTCGTTCAGCACCCTGGCATAGCTTTGCGACAGCGCAGTCTCGTTTTGCGCCGGCATCATCGCGGTGATGCGCGCATCGGTGAGGTTGAGCTCGAAGCGATCGATCGCCTGGTGCAGGCGGGTGGACGCATCGCCGCCATCGGGCAGTCGCGCCGTCAGCGACAGGGTGGCCATCTGGTAGGTCTGCATACGCAGGCTGCCGGTCAGGTTGATCGCTTCGCCGCTACCCTGGATCGATTCGGCAATGATGCCTGAGCTGGCCATGCCGAGGATCGCAAAACTGGCGATCAGAGCCAGCGCGCCGCCCAGCTTGAGCAGCAGCGAGTGCTGCAGGAATCCGCGTTTCTCTTTCATGCCGTCTCCAGCTACCCCCGCTATGAAGGGCTACCCCCAATAGGCCAAACCGGCCGGTCCGTCTGTACCACGGTACAAGAATCCCGCTCCAGATCAAATGGTTAAGTCGCTACCCCCGCTACCCCTTTGGAGGTAGAAGGCGTTTTCTGGCTGGAATCCAAGCACTTTTCATCTGCGTTCAGGGGCATACACTTGAGCCAGATTCAAGATAAGAAGGTCCCGATTTACCGGATAAGGACGCATCATGGCCACCCAGACCCAGAAGCAGATTTCCGTATTGTCCCTGAGTACGCTGGCATTCACCGCATGTTTCGCCGTGTGGGTGATGTTCTCCATTATCGGCATTCCGATCAAGACCAATCTCGGGCTGAACGAAACCCAGTTCGGCCTGCTGGCCGCCACCCCCATCCTCACGGGTTCGCTGATCCGCCTGCCGCTTGGCATGCTGACCGACAAGGTCGGCGGGCGCATCGTCTTCTTCGTGCTGATGCTGTCGACCGTGATCCCGATCTACCTGATCAGCATGGCCACCGCGTACTGGCACTTCCTCGTGCTCGGCCTCTTCGTTGGCGTGGCCGGCGGCTCGTTCTCGGTCGGCATCTCCTACGTGGCGCGCTGGTTTCCCAAGAAGCGCCAGGGCTTCGCCATGGGCATCTTCGGCGCCGGCAACGCCGGGGCGGCGGTGACCAAGTTCGTCGCGCCGGCGCTGGTTGTGGCCTACGGCTGGCAGACGGTGCCGAAGGTCTATGCCGTCGCCATGCTGGTCATGGCCATTCTGTTCTGGATCTTCACCTACACCGACACCGCGCATCATGTGTCGAGCAAGATCACCATCAAGGAGCAGCTCGCCGCGCTGAAGGACCCCAACGTCTGGAAGCTGTGTCAGTACTACTCGATCGTGTTCGGCGGCTATGTGGCGCTGAGCCTGTGGATGACCAAGTACTACATCACCGAGTATGGCTTCGGCATGCAGACCGCCGCGCTCCTGGCCGCCATTTTCGTGCTGCCCTCCGGCATCATCCGCGCGATGGGTGGGTGGCTGTCCGACAAGTTCGGCGCCCACAAACTGACCTGGTGGGTGATGTGGGTGTCGTGGATCTGCCTGTTCATCCTGTCCTACCCGCAGACCGAGATGGTCGTGCAGACCACCAAGGGCCCGGTGTCGATGCACATCGGCCTCAACGTCTGGATGTTCACCGCCCTGCTGTTTGTCGTCGGCATCGCCTGGGGTTTCGGCAAGGCCAGCGTATTCAAGTACATCTCCGACGAATATCCAGACAACATCGGCGTCATCTCCGGCATCGTCGGCCTGGTCGGCGGTCTCGGCGGCTTCGTCCTGCCGATCCTGTTCGGCGCGATCGTCGACATCACCGGCATCAATAGCGGCATCTTCATGCTGATGTACGGCATCACCTGGGTCTCGCTGATCTGGATGTACCTCACCGAAGTGCGCAAGGTGCCGGTCATTCGAACGGCTGCTGCCGGCACCCTCAAATAAGCCCCGATCATCCCAGCCAGGAGCGCGACATGCCCACCAACATCAAGGAATGGAACCCGGAAGACCCCACCTTCTGGGAAACGACCGGCAAGAAAATTGCCTACCGCAACCTGTGGATTTCGGTGCCTGCGCTGCTGTGCGGCTTCGCCGTGTGGCTGATGTGGGGAATCATCACGGTGCAGATGTCCAACCTGGGCTTCCCCTTCAGCAAGGACGAGCTGTTCACGCTGACCGCCATATCCGGCCTGGCTGGCGCGACGATGCGGATCCCGTCCTCCTTCTTCATCCGGCTGGCCGGCGGGCGCAACGTCATTTTCCTCACCACCGCGATGCTGCTGGCGCCCGCGATCGGCACCGGCATCGTGCTGCAGCATCCCGACTGGCCGCTGTGGAGCTTCCAGCTGATGGCGTTGTGGTCGGGCGTCGGCGGCGGCAACTTCGCCAGTTCGATGTCCAACATCAGCACCTTCTTCCCCAAGCGGCTGCAAGGCACCGCGCTGGGCATCAATGCCGGGCTTGGCAACTTCGGCGTCACCAGCATGCAGATCATCATCCCGCTGGTGATGACGGTCAGCGTGTTCGGCGCGCTGGGCGGGGACTCGATGACGCTGATCAAGGACAGCGGCTGGATCCTCGGCAAGATCACCGCCGGCACCGAAACCTACATCCAGAATGCCGGCTTCGCCTGGGTGCTGTCGCTGGTGCCGCTGGCCATCCTCGCCTGGTTCGGCATGAATAACCTGCTGCCGGTGACACCCGCGCTGGGCAGCACGCTCGTTGCCTTCATGAAGGTCACCTGGCTCTATACGCTCGCTTTCATCCCGGCCATCGTCGGCCTCTATCTTTACCTGCCGGCGCCCACCGGCCTCGGTCTGCTGAACATGTGGGTGGCGATGCCGCTGATCATCGCCAGCACGCTTGGGGTCATGAAGGTGGCCGCGATCGGCGCGATGAAGGAAAACATCGGCAAGCAGTTCGCCATCTTCAAAAACAAGCACACCTGGTCGATGACCGCGCTGTATCTGGTCACCTTCGGTTCCTTCATCGGGTTCTCGATGGCGCTGCCGCTGTCGATCACCGTCATCTTCGGCGAGCAGCACCTGTTCGATGCCGCCAGCCAGACCTGGACCCACGTCAAGAATCCCAATGCACCTTCGGCGCTGACCTATGCCTGGATCGGCCCCTTCGTCGGCGCGCTGATCCGTCCGGTGGGCGGCTGGATTTCCGACAAGGTCGGCGGCTCCATCGTCACCCAGGTCATTTCGGCGGTGATGGTTGCAGCCTCGGCCTACGCCGGCTGGATCATGATGCAGGCCTACCAGTCGGCCACGCCCGAAATCTTCTTCACCCAGTTCCTGGTGGTGTTCGTGGTGCTGTTCGCCGCCACCGGCATCGGCAACGGCTCCACCTTCCGCACCGTCGGCGTGATCTTCGACCGCGTCCAGGCCGGTCCCGTGCTGGGCTGGACCTCGGCGGTCGCCGCCTACGGTTCCTTCATCGCCCCCGAGGTGATCAAGGGCCAGATCAATGCCGGCACACCCCAATACGCCATGTACGGTTTCGCCATCTTCTACGCCGTGTGCCTGGTGCTGAACTGGTGGTTTTATCTGCGCAAGGGTTCGGAGATTCGGAATCCGTAGGGGCCAGGGGCCAGGGGTCAGGATTCAGGGAATGAGCGGCCTTTGGCCGCGCACCTTGAAGACCCAGCGCCCGGCCCCCTGACCCCTGAATCCTGACCCCTGAATCCTGCGACTGAAAGGAGCAACAAATGAGTCACTTCCTCGACCGCCTGACCTTCTTCAAGAAGACCGTATCCGACTATTCCAACGGCCACGGCGTCGTCAGCGACGAAGATCGCAGCTGGGAGAACGCCTACCGCAGCCGCTGGCAGCACGACAAGGTGGTGCGTTCCACCCACGGCGTGAACTGCACCGGATCGTGCAGCTGGAAGATCTACGTCAAGAACGGTCTGATCACCTGGGAGATCCAGCAGACCGACTACCCGCGCACCCGGGCCGATCTGCCCAACCACGAGCCGCGCGGCTGCCCGCGCGGCGCCAGCTACTCCTGGTATGTGTATTCGGCGCAGCGCGTGAAATACCCGCTGATCCGCGGCCGCCTGATGGAAATGTGGCGCGAGGCGCGGAAGACGATGGATCCGGTGGAGGCCTGGCGTTCGATCAGCCAGAACCCCGAGAAGGCAAAGCGCTACAAGTCGGTGCGCGGCCTCGGCGGTTTCGTGCGCGCAAAGTGGGACGAAGTGACCGAGATCATCGCCGCCGCCAACGTCACCACCATCAAGGACTTCGGTCCCGACCGCATCTACGGCTTCTCGCCGATTCCGGCGATGTCGATGGTCAGCTACGCCGCAGGCAGCCGCTACATGTCGCTGATCGGCGGCGTCTGCGGCTCGTTCTATGACTGGTACTGTGACCTGCCGCCCTCCTCCCCGCAGGTGTGGGGCGAGCAGACCGACGTGCCGGAATCGGCCGACTGGTACAACTCCACGTATCTGATGGTCTGGGGCTCCAACGTGCCGCAGACCCGCACGCCCGACGCCCACTTCTACACCGAGGTGCGCTACAAGGGCACCAAGACGGTGGCGGTATCGTCGGATTACGGCGAGATGGTCAAATTCGGCGACATCTGGCTGGCGCCCCGGCAAGGCACCGACGCCGCGCTGGCGCTGGCGATGGGCCACGTCATCCTGACCGAATTCCATGCCAGGAATCGCAGCGAATACTTCGACCAGTATTGCCGCCAGTACAACGACATGCCGATGCTGGTGATGCTGAAGGCGCACGAAGGCACGCTGATCGCCGACCGCTACCTGCGCGCGTCCGACCTGATCGGCAACATGGGGCAGGACAACAACCCCGAGTGGAAGACGGTGATCTACGACGAGAACACCGGTTACCTGGTCGCGCCCAATGGCTCGATCGGCTTTCGCTGGGGCCAGTCCGGCGCGTGGAACCTGGAAATGCGCGACGGCTATTCGGGCAAGGACGTCAATCCTCAGATTACGCTGCTGGGCAGCCACGATGAGGTGGCCGAGGTGGCCTTCCCCTACTTCGGCGGCGACGACCACAACGAACTGCTCGTTCGCAACCTGCCGGTCAAGGTGATCAGCGTTGGGGGCAAGGATGTGCGCATCGCCACCGTCTACGACCTGACGCTCGCCAACTATGGCGTCGACCGCGGCCTCGGCGGGCCGAACATTCCCACCAGCTACGACGACAACGTGCCCTACACCCCGGCCTGGGCCGAGAAGCACTGCGGCGTGCCGCGCGCCGACATCATCACGGTGGCGCGCGAATTCGCCGACAACGCCGACAAGACCCACGGCAAGTCGATGGTCATCCTCGGCGCGGCGCTGAACCACTGGTACCACAACGACATGATCTACCGCGGCATCATGAACCTCCTGATGATGTGCGGCTGTATCGGCCAGTCGGGCGGCGGCTGGGCGCACTACGTCGGTCAGGAAAAGCTGCGGCCGCAGACCGGCTGGGCGCCGCTGGCGTTCGGCCTCGACTGGCACCGCCCGTCGCGGCAGATGAACTCCACCTCGTTCTTCTATGCCCACACCAGCCAGTGGCGCCACGAGAAGCTCACCGCCGCGGAAATCCTGTCACCGACCGCGAACAAGAACCTGGGCGACTATCGCCTGATCGACTTCAACGTGCGTTCCGAGCGCATGGGCTGGCTGCCGTCGGCGCCGCAGCTGGAAACCAATCCGCTGGAAATCACCAAGGCCGCCGACGCCGCAGGCATCGACCCGATCAAGTACGCGGTCGAGCAGATCAAGAGCGGCGCGCTGAAGTTCTCCTGCGAGGATCCGGACAACCCGAAGAACTTCCCGCGCAACCTGTTCGTCTGGCGCTCAAACCTGTTGGGTTCCTCCGGCAAGGGCCACGAGTATTTCCTCAAATACCTGCTCGGCACGCAGAACGCGGTGCTGGGGCCGGACCTCGGCGAACTCAATGAGGCCAAGCCGAAGGAAGTGGTGTGGCACGACAAGGGCGCCGAAGGCAAGCTCGACCTGCTGGTGACGCTGGACTTCCGCATGTCGACCACCTGCCTCTATTCCGACATCGTGCTGCCGTCGTCCACCTGGTACGAGAAGGACGACCTCAACACCTCGGACATGCACCCCTTCATCCACCCCTTGAGCGAAGCGGTGCAGCCGCTGTGGGAATCGAAGTCCGACTGGGACATCTACAAGACCATCGCAAAGAAATTCTCCGAGATTGCCGGGGTGCATCTGGGGACGCAGAAAGACCTGGTGTTGACGCCGTTGATGCACGACACGCCCTCCGAGCTCGGGCAGAGCCTGGGCGTGCGCGACTGGAAGAAAGGCGAGGTCGATCCCATCCCCGGCAAGACCATGCCGACGATGACGGTGGTGACGCGCGACTATGGCGACACCTACAAGAAGTTCACCGCGCTCGGCCCCTTGCTCACCAAGATCGGCAACGGCGGCAAGGGGATTTCCTGGAATACCGAGGACGAGGTGAAGCAGCTGGCCGAACTCAACTACACCGTCACCGAAGAGGGGGTCGCCAAGGGCCTGCCGCGAATCAACTCGGCGATCGACGCCTGCGAGGTCATCCTGATGCTGGCGCCGGAAACCAACGGCCAGGTGGCGGTCAAGGCGTGGGAAGCGCTGTCGAAGATCACCGGACGCGATCACACCCACCTGGCGATCCCGCGCGAGGACGACAAGATCCGCTTCCGCGATGTCGTCGCGCAGCCGAGAAAGATCATTTCCTCGCCCACCTGGTCCGGACTGGAATCCGAGCACGTGTCGTACAACGCCGGCTACACCAACGTCCACGAGCTGATCCCGTGGCGCACGCTGACCGGCCGCCAGCAGTTCTACCAGGACCATCAGTGGATGCTGGATTTCGGCGAGGGCCTGTGCGTCTACAAGCCGCCGGTCGATACCAAGACCATTGCACCGCTCTTGGGCAAGAAGCCGAACGGCAACCACGAGCTGGTGTTGAACTGGATCACGCCGCACCAGAAATGGGGCATCCACAGCACCTATACCGACAACCTCAGGATGCTGACGCTGTCGCGCGGCGGCCCCCACGTCTGGGTCTCCGAGATCGAGGCGAAGGAAGCCGGCCTCGTCGACAACGACTGGGTCGAGGTGTTCAACATCAACGGCACGCTGACCGCGCGCGTCGTGGTCAGCCAGCGCGTGCCCAAGGGCATGTGCCTGATGTACCACGCGCAGGAAAAGATCATCAACGTGCCGGGCGCGGAGGTGAGCGGCTTCCGCGGCGGCATCCACAACTCGGTCACGCGCACCA
>JAKACL010000238.1 GCA_021821425.1 Pseudomonadota bacterium | reverse complement strand
CGTTCGACGGCATCGGGCGCGCCGGCTGGACCACGCCCTCGGCGCTGGGCCGCTTGCTCGACCGCTACACGCAGGGCGAAGGCGCGATCGGCGAATGCCAGCAACTGGATGCGTCGCCGTGCTGACCGCGCGCGGGGCCCCGCTTGAGCCGGCGCGCGCGGCGTATCATGCAGAAACCGTCTCGATCGCTGAACCGCATGACTGATCCGACCCACTCGCGCCCCCGTACCTGGATTTTGCCGCCCGTGCCGTATGCCGCCGCCCTCGTCGGCGGCTGGTGGCTCGATCGCCATGTCTATACTTTGCCGCTCGACTGGGGCCTGGCGACGCGTCCATTGGGCTGGCTGCTGGTGGGCATCGGGCTGCTGCTGATGGGGTGGACGCTGCTGACGTTCTGGCGTCACCGCACCACGGTCAACCCCTACAAGGCGGCGTCGAGCCTGTGCACGGATGGGCCATTCCGTTTCAGCCGCAATCCGATCTATGTCGGCGATGGATTCATCCTGGCCGGCGTGGCCATGCTGCTGGCAACCTGGTGGCCGCTGCTGTTCGCGCCGCTGGTCTGGACGCTGCTGCGCTACGGCGTAATACGCCACGAAGAAGCGCATCTGGAGGCGAAATTCGGCGACGCCTACCGCGCCTACCGGGCGCGGGTCAGGCGCTGGCTGTGACCGCGGCGGCCGTCGGCCTCGCCGGCCTGTGCCTGCTGCTGAGCGGCTGCGGCACGCAGGCCAGTCCCCGCTACGACCCGACCCGGCCGCACCACACGCCCGACGGTTTCCGCAACCTCGACACGGACGCCCGCATCGGGAAGGGCTTCTGGCGCTGGCAATGGGCGCGCCGCACCGCGGGCCTGCCGTCGCCGCCGGCCGCGTCCCACCGCGACTGGCGGGTGACGCCCGATCTGGCGCTGCTGCACACGCCCGCGGGCAATCCCCGCGTTACCTGGATCGGCCATGCCACGGTGCTGTTATGGCTGGGCGGCATCAACGTGCTGACCGATCCGCATTTTACCGAGCGCGCGTCGCCTGGGTCCCTTCGATCTCGCTGCGCTGCCGATCGGCGCCTAAGCGCCGCGCTGGTTCATGCGGGCGCAGCACGTCGACCCGTGGGAAGCGATGCAAATCCACCGCGACCTCGGCGCCCGCCAGTCGCTGGGCGTGCATTGGGGCGCGTTCGAAATGGCCGACGAAGCACTCGACCAGGCACCGCGCGATCTGGCGTCCTCCGCCAGGCCGCCGGACTGGCGGAGGACGCGTTCTTTGTGCTGCGCGTGGGCGAGACCCGGCGCCTCGAGCGCCCGCCCGGCAGCTGAACTGAAATCGGTCCCGGTCGTGGCCGATAAATCCGGTAGGAATTGGCGAGGGGGCCCGGCATGCACATCACCCTGCACGACAAAACGCTGGAAATCCGCCTGAGCGCCGCGGCGCAAAAAGCGCTGGCACGGCGTGCAACGCCGCTGGTGGCCGAGATGGAGCTGCTGTTTTCCTGCCTCTTGCGCAAGCGGGTGGTTTTCGACGAGTCGCTCGACGACACCACGCCGGCCGGCGATCGCCTCGCCGTGCGCTTCAAGCCCATCATGACGCGCAAGTGCAGCGTGGCAAAAGGAGGCGCCGCGCCGCCCTCGGAACGGTTCCCGCTGGAAAACCCGCGCCCCTATGTGCCCAACTGGCTCAGCATTGACTACCGGCGGGGCGCGTGGGTGGGCAATTTCGGCTACGCCGACTGACATGCGCACGGCCGAAAAAAGTTCGGCGTGGTTCGGCCGGCGTCCGGCGTCCGCCCGCAGGCGGATTCAAGTTGGGGGCGTTTAAAACCGATATCTTTGCTTGATTTCAAGGACGCATCGATAAACAGGGTATTTAACGCACATAACCGGGCTGAAAAAACGCTCTTTTCAGCCCCTTGACGGGCCACACGCCCGAGCCTTCCCCTTCCCATGAATGTCCCCCTTCCTGCTCCGCGCGCCGTCGATCTGGAATTGGCGCAATGCTACATCCGGCTGTTTGTCCCGCTGCCGGTCCTGATGCTCTGGTTCGGGTTCTGGTCCCTCCATACGGCGCGCCCCGAGGCGACCATCGGCCTGGTGGGCACGGGCGTGTTTTGCCTTTTCACGGTGGCGCACTGGGCTCACGTGAAAAGCTATCCCGGTTTTTATCCGGCACGGCGGACGCTGGCGATTACCGTCGATCAGCTGGGCTGTTTCCTGACCATGCTGCTGACGGGAGAGCTGGGCGCAATCGTTGCTTTTTTATGCCTCTGGATTTCGCTGGGAAACGGGATCCGTTTCGGCGTGTCCTGGATGGCGCTGTCCGCGGCGCTTGCGTCGACAGGCCTGATTGCCGTCGGCATGTTCTCGGACTACTGGAGCCAGCACCCCATCTGGATCATCAGTCTGGTCCTGCTGAATACGGCCATCCCCGCCTATGTGGCCAGCCTGATACGCGGGTTTCATCACAGCCGCAGCGAGCTGGCCCGCTATGCCGGCGAAATGGAGGCCATGGCGCTCAAAGACCCGCTGACCGGCTTGCCCAACCGGACCGCACTGTTTGACGAGCTCGACAAAGCCGGCGCGCATGCCCGCCGTACGGGGGCGTCCATCGCCGTGCTGTATTTCGACCTCGATGGATTCAAGCAGGTCAACGACAGCCTGGGGCATGCGCCGGGCGACTTGCTGCTGGTGGAAACCGCCAGGCGCGCAAACGAAGCGCTGCGCTGCGAGGACGTCCTGGCCCGTCTCGGCGGCGACGAGTTCGTCGTGCTGCTGCAGACGCAGGATGGCAGCGCGCGGGCGCACGCCGTGGCCGAGCGGATCCTGCAGGCGATCGCAGCCATCCGCGAGATTGCGGGCAGTCCGATCGATGTGACCGCTTCCGTCGGCATTGTCGTCGCAAGCGGGGCGGAGGCGGTGCGGTTGGGCGCGGAACAGGTCGTCCACGAAGCGGACCGCAACATGTATCTGGCCAAGAAGCGGGGCAAGAATCAGATCGTGCTGTCCTGCCTTGAGGATGAAGCCGGTCTGCGTGCTTTGCTGGCTTGAACGCGCACTCAGCGCCGCTGCCGGCCCTTGTCAGATACCGAATAGCGCGCGCGCCGAGCGGGTTGTGGTCTGTGCCACTGTATCTGTATCCAGCCCGCGCAATTCAGCCAGTACTTGCGCAATGCGCGGCAGCTCGCCCGGCGCGTTGCGGCCACGGCCGATCCACACCGGCGGAATGTCGGGACTGTCGGTTTCCAGCACGATCGCGTCCAGCGGCAGGTCGACCGCCAGCCGGCGCAGGTTGTTGGCGCGCGGCCAGGTGAAGGCGCCGCCGAACCCCAGCTTGAATCCAAGCTTGAGGAATTCGCCCGCCTGCTGCGGACTGCCGTTGAAGGCGTGCGCGATGCCGCCGCGCACGCCGACCCTGCGCAGGTGTTTCAACAGCTGATCATTGGCCTTGCGGCAGTGCAGCAGCACCGGCAGGTCGTAGTCCTTCGCGATTTTCAGCTGCTCGACACAGAAAAATTCC
>JAKACL010000237.1 GCA_021821425.1 Pseudomonadota bacterium | reverse complement strand
CGCCAGCATCGCTACCCGCTTCACCGCGACTTCATCGAACTGCCGGCCGGCAAGATCGACCCCGGCGAGGACGACCTCAGCTGCGCGAAACGGGAACTCGAAGAGGAAACCGGCTACACCGCCGCTGAATGGCGCGAAGTCACCACCATCTACCCCTGCATCGGCTATTCGGACGAGCGGCTGGCCTTCTATCTGGCGAAGGGGCTCACCGAAGGCAGCCACGGCCGCGACTCCGACGAATTCCTCGAGATCTTCCGCCTGCCCTTCGCCGAGGCGATGCAGTGGGTGCGCGACGGTCGCATCTGCGAAACCAAGACCGTGATCGGGCTGTTCTGGCTGGAGAAGATGCTGCAGGCCAGTTGGTGATGAAGTATTCCGGTCAGCAGTCAGTGCGATTTCCCAGGAGATAAAGTCTGAGCGCGGAGCAGCGCCCTTTCGACCTTCGGGTAACCGATTTCCCTGGCGAACTCAATTAAGGACTTCCCCTGATATTTCACGTCGGGCGTGGCTCCGGCTTCCAGCAGAACGTGAACCAGTTCAACCGCGCGATTTTCGCTACCGGCTTCCGTAATCGCCATGACTAGCACAGGGCGGTCGCAATACGGGCGTTCTGGCGAGAACGCAGCCCAGTTCGCGCCGAACTGGCCCAGCAAACGAATGATTTCTGCGTTGCGCGTGAATGCGGCAAGGCAGATCGGCCGCATGAGATCACGGTTCCTCGCATTGGCGTCGGCGCCATGCTCTAGCAACCAGCGCACGATCCGTGTGTCGTTTTCGGCAATGGCCTTCATCAAGGCGGTGGAGCCTTGCTGGTCTAAGGCGTTGATGTCCGCACCGGCGCGAATCGCCGCCTGCACCTCCTGGTACTCGCCGTAATAGGCTGCTGTGGTCAGGCGCTCCACGGGGGACATGGAGCGGTAATCCAGCTTGGGGCGGAAATCGATACGACGCGGCGCTTGTCCTCGAACGCCTAGAACCAGTTTGCCTTGATTGTTGTAGTAGTGCGGGATAGCCAGAAGGTTGAGATTGGCTGTCTGCTGGTGGCCCTTG
This sequence comes from Pseudomonadota bacterium, assembly GCA_021821425.1. The sequence continues at coordinate 2,484 of JAKACL010000237.1, read as the reverse complement.
AGCACCCGACCACTCAGGTCGAACACGACATTTCGGCAGGTGTCGATGAATCCCCCGGCCCATCCAGCTGGCAGACTGTTATCCCCACGAGCCCGATAGCTGACAATGCAGCCCGAATAGGGGCTCGTCATGCTGAGTACGACCAAGTCCGGTTTGACCGAACGAAGTGGATTGGTTGATTGCTGCTCGTTGAAGGGCTTGATCAGACTGGCAAAAGCGTTGCCATCGGCCTGCGCAGCCTGGCGCAAGCTGATGAGCATGTTCATATCGTTCGGGTCACCCAGTTCCTTCTGGTTGTGTCTCAGCAGCTCGATGGCCCGTGCATCTCGGTTTATGAGCATGACACCATGTCCGCTCCAATCGACGGCCAACATCATGCCGCCGGCGATTTTGCTGACTTCGATTGCGATGGTTTCAGGATGGTCAAAGGCCGTGGAATTAAAGCCCGCGTGTGTGGTCGCTTGTAAACCGATCCCTAAGGCTGCAATCCAGCATCTCATGGCGGTTAAATGCTCCATGGAAAATTACTCCGGTTGGTAGGCCAGATTTGGCACTAGCCAGCGCTCCGCCGTCTTCAAATCCCAGCCCTTGCGGCGCGCGTAGTCCTCGACCTGATCGCGCTCGATCTTGGCCACGGCGAAGTACTGGCTGTCGGGGTGCGACAGGTAGAAGCCCGACACCGCGGCGCCCGGCCACATGGCAAAGTTTTCAGTCAGCACCACGCCGATCTGCCCGGTCGCGTCGAGCACCTCGAACAGCGGGGCTTTTTCGCTGTGCTCGGGACAGGCGGGGTAGCCCGGTGCGGGGCGGATGCCCTGGTATTTTTCCGCGATCAGGTCGTCGTTGGCGAGCGCTTCCTCGCCGGCATAGCCCCAGAACTCGCGGCGCACACGCAGATGCAGGTGCTCGGCGAAGGCTTCGGCGAGGCGGTCGCACAGCGACTTGAACAGGATGGCCGAGTAGTCGTCGTGCGCGGCCTCGAACGCGCGGGCGCGCTCGTCCTCGCCGATGCCGGCGGTGACGACGAAGGCGCCGAGATAGTCCTTCAGCCCGCTCGCCTTGGGCGCGACGAAGTCGGCGACGCACAGGTTGGCGCGGCCTTCGGGCTTCTTCATCTGCTGGCGCAGGTTGTGCCAGGTCATCAGCACCTGCTCCCGGGACTCGTCGGTGTAGACCTCGATGTCGTCGTCGTTGACCGTGTTGGCGGGGAACAGGCCGAACACGGCGCGCGCCTCGACCCAGTTCTCCGCGATCATTGTCTTCAGCATGGCCTGGGCGTCGTTATAAAGCTTGGTGGCTTCGGTGCCGACCACTTCGTCGCTCAGTATCCTGGGATATTTGCCGTGCAGTTCCCACGAGGCGAAGAACGGCGTCCAGTCGATCACCTCGACCAGCTTGGCCAGGTCGTAGGCGCGCAAGACATGGACGCCGGGTTGCTTCGGCGCCGGCGGCGTGTAGCGCGCCCAGTCGATCCTGAACTTGTTGGCGCGCGCCTCATTGAGCTTCAGCCGCACGGTGTCGGACTTGTGCTTCAAATGCCGTTCGCGCGTGATCGCATAGTCCGCCTTGATTTCGGCGGCGAAGGCGTCGCGCAGTTCGCGCGACAGCAGCTGGGTGCAGACGCCGACTGCGCGGGAGGCGTCCTTGACGTACACCACCGGGTGTTCGTAATTGGGTTCGATCTTCACCGCGGTGTGCGCCATCGAGGTCGTGGCGCCGCCGATCAGCAGCGGAATCGTGAAGCCCTGGCGCTGCATTTCCTTCGCCACGTGCGCCATTTCCTCCAGCGAAGGGGTGATCAGGCCCGACAGGCCGATGATGTCGGCCTTGTGTTCTTTGGCGGCGTCGAGGATCTTCTGCGCCGGCACCATCACGCCCAGGTCGACGATGTCGTAGCCGTTGCAGCCGAGCACCACGCCGACGATGTTCTTGCCGATGTCGTGGACGTCGCCCTTGACCGTGGCCATGACGATCTTGCCCGCGCTCTGCGCGTCGCCGGCCTGCTTGTCGGCCTCGATGAAGGGCAGCAGGTGCGCCACCGCCTGCTTCATCACGCGAGCGGATTTCACCACCTGCGGCAGGAACATCTTGCCGGCGCCGAACAGGTCGCCGACGACGTTCATGCCGGCCATCAGCGGGCCTTCGATCACGTGGAGCGGGCGTTCGCATTCGAGCCGCGCGGCTTCGGTGTCCTCGACGATGTATTGGGTGATGCCCTGCACCAGCGCGTGACTGAGCCGTTCGTTCACCGGCAACTGGCGCCAGGACAGGTCCTCGACCCTTTCCTTGGCGCCGCCTTTGACGTTCTCGGCAAAGCTCACCAGCCGCTCGGTCGAATCCGCACGGCGGTTCAAGAGCACGTCTTCGACGCGTTCCTTCAGTTCGGGGTCGAGGTTGGCGTAGACGCCGAGCTGGCCGGCGTTGACGATGCCCATGTCCATGCCGGCCTGGATCGCGTGGTAGAGGAAGGCAGTGTGGATCGCC
>JAKACL010000020.1 GCA_021821425.1 Pseudomonadota bacterium | reverse complement strand
CACGATCAGGCGTGCGCCTTCCTCGACCGCCAGTTCGATCAGCCGTTCGGTCTCGGCCAGGTTGGCTGGCACATTGGGCCCGGACGCCATCTGGATCGCTGCCACGCGGATTGCACCGGCCTGAAGAGCGGGCTTTTTCACCTGCGCGCCTTTGCTCCGCGTCACGCTGGGCTTGGCTGGTTTTTTCGTCGTCATGTCGCTGCTTCCACGCTTACGGCTCCGACACCGGCGTGTCGGTTTTGGTTAATTTCCTGACATCGGGCGCCTGCCATGCCCCCGTCACCATATATTCCCGGCTGATGGCCTCCTCGAACGGATCGCGCAACAGCTTCTGCGCAGCCAGCGCGCCCAGCCCTGCCAAGGGCCCGCCGATCAGCGCACCCGCCACCGCCACGCCTTCGGACAGTTTCGGAATCACTTTCACCCGCAACTGCACGGATTCCTGGTTGAGGTCGGCCAGTCCGGACATGTTGACCTTGGCAGCCGGCCCCCGCATCCGGAAGTCATCGCTGTAGACCACCCCGCGCGCGATGCGCAGCGTGGCGTTGATGTCGTCGAAGGCATAGCCTTGATTGAAGATATCACGGAAATCGAAGTTGAGCCGGCGCGGCAGCGATTGCAGGCTCAACACGCCAAGCAGCTTGCCGGCACCGGGATTGACCTTGAGAAACTGCCCGCCCCGCGCCTTGAAATCGAGCTGCCCCGCCAGGGTGTCGAACGCGAAGTCTGCCGGCGAGCCCACCCAGGTGGCGTTGCCCTGTATCTCCACACTGCCGCGCCGCACCGCGTCGGGGTAATCGAAGCGGGCCAGAAACCGGCCCGCATCCACCACGCTCAGGTTCAGCTCTGCACGGGTTTCGCTCTGCACGCCGGCGCGCCACAGGCCGTTCATGCGGAACACGCTGTCGGGATGCGTCAGCTGCAGGCTGTCGATCACCAGGCCCTGCGGCGCACCATGCGCCACCGCTTCGAGCCGCCCCATCGGGCGTGCCTGCAGGCGGAAGTCCTCGACCGTCACGTCCATGCGCGGGAAATTCTCGGCCCGCAGATTGACATGACCGCCCGCCACGTCGTCTGCCTGCGCCCGCTCCGGGATCGTCAGCACCCTGAATTGCGCCGATATCCGGCCGGCCTGCTCACCTGCGGGGCGATGGGTCAGCACGCCGTCGATCCCCTGCCCGGTCAGCTGGGTGCGCAAAATCCCGTTGCGGCTGCGGCCCTGCACGCGCACGTCCCGATACCGCCGTTCCAGCAGGTCGAGCGTCTCAAATCCCAGGTCGACGGCGGTCAGCGTCAAGCCGGTGCGCGCCTCGTTGCCTTCGGGCAGCAGGGCCAGCCAGCCCGATACGTCGAGCGCACGACCGCTGCCGGCCAGTCGCAGACCCGGCTCGGCCGGCAGCGTCGCCGGTGCGCCGAAGCGAATCTCGCCGCGCTCGAAATCTCCTGCCGCGTTGCTGCGCCAGACTGCGCTGGCCACCTGATCCATCTGTACCTCGACACGCTGCCGGCCACCCTCGGCCACACGCACCACGCGCAACGGCATCGGCTGCGCGGCCGCCTTGGCCAGCGGTGCGGGCAGGCTGGAGCCCAGTCCGGTCAGATCCGATTCGACGCGCAGGCGCGCACCGGAAGCCAGCAGGTCGATGCGTCCCCGCCATTCCGTCTCGCCGCTCAGGTGTTTGCCCCAGGCCGGACCGATCCACGGCGTCATGCCGCGTGCAGTGGCGCGGCCCTGCGCCAGGATCTGCACGTCGCCGTTGCGGGTGGCGGCATCGACGCGCAGTGGACCGCCAAGGAACTGGGCCACGAGATTGCGTGCCGTCACGCCGTCTCCGGTGAAATCGATGTCGCCGCGCGCCCGGTCGACTCGCGACAGGCCGGGCGGGAACAGGGTATTGTCGAGAAAGGACAAGCGCCCCTGCAACGTGGTGTCGCGACTGTGCCGCAGCGGCACATGCAGTTTCAACGCAAGCCGCATCGGGCCGGTGCCGTCGAGGGTGTCGGTAAAACCCCGCAAGCGTTTGCCCACCGGGCTGGCATTGGCAAAGCGGATGAAATCCTGGATCGGGCCGTTGGCCTGACCCTCGATGTGCAGTTCTTCCTCGTGATGAATCAGATCCGGAATCGACGCTTTCACCGGTGCCAGCGCCACGCCGTAGATGCGCGCCCGGGTCGCCGTCAATTCCATCTGCTTGCCGTGGAACAGCAGGTTCGCTTCGATCTCCTCAATGCGCGGCCAGTCGGCAATGTAGTCGATTACCGCCCCCTTGATCGGCGCCTCGAAGCGGAACACGCCCTCGCCCGGCTCGAACGGAAACTTCGTCAGATCGCCCTTGAGCGTCATCCGTGCCGCGTCCGAGTGCCCGGCGACTACGCCCCGCTTGACCCAGTTGTAAGTGTGGTCGCCGATCTTGCGCGGAAAATAGCGGTGTGCAGCCGCACCGTCGATATGGCTCAGTCGCGCCTCCAGATCGGCAACGCCGGGCTGGCCCGCGATCAGTTCGTAGTGGCCCTTGATGGCGGCCGTCAGGTCGGCATTGGAAAAATCCAGCGCATCCAGCGTCAGCCGATGGCCGCGTGCCGATTTTTTCCAGCTGCCGCGCGCCTGCACCCGGTCGAACGCGAACGACGGCTCACGGAACCATTCGGGCAGGCTCAGGCCGAACCGGCCGGCGTCGATCTCGAACGCGCCGGCACGCGCATCGCCTTCGATGCGCCCGGTCAGATTGGCCAGCCCAGGCAGGCCCTCGGTGGCCGCGATCCCCACGCCGCTGACGTGGGCTGCCACCTCGAAGTTGTCGAGCCCCGGCTGCGCGCCGGTCCAGCGCAGCCGCAGGGTGTCGACGCGGCCCTTCGGTTGCATGGCCTGCAGTCGCGCGCGCAACGCCGCATCCATCGGCAGGGTCGGCAGCATCGCCCGCCAGTCGCCCAGCCGGAATGCCTGCGCGGTGATTTCATGCGCGCGCGCATCCCAATACAGGCCGGCATTGAAGGGATGGCCGAGTGCGGCACCCGGCGGTGCCAGACGGAGGTTTTCGAACGTCACCCGCTGCCCGTCCGCGTCGCGGGCCCAGCGGGCATTGCCGCGCGCCTGCGCAAGCCGCAGCGGGGGCAGGCCCTCGCCCAGCACGGTTTCGATCGATCGCAGATCGAAGTCGACGTTCGCTGCGGCCAGCTTTCCCGCGGCCATGCCGAACTGCACCGTGAGCGCGCCCGAGCCGCGTTGCGGCTGATGCGGCAACGCCAGCCAGTCCTTCAGCACCGGAAACGCGATGCCCGCCACAGCGAGGTGGACGGTTCCGGCCCAGGTGGCGGGATCGTGTACGTCGTGACTGGTCAGCCTCGCCTCGGCGGTCAGCGGTCGCGCCAGACTGGCCGGCGGCACGGCCCGCATCGTCATGTGGTGGGTGGTGCGGGTATTGTCCAGCGTGAAATCGACAGCGCTCAGAATCAGCGGCGGCGCATCGCCCATCTCGTCGCGCCAGATGAGCGTGGCACCGCTGATCTGCACCAGTCCCTGCCGCAGCAGCCAGCTGGCAAAACCGCTGTCCGGATCGGCCGGGTTAACGGGAATGCCGCCGACATAGAGATGCCCGTCGGGCGCGCGCCGCACGCCGAGGGCCAGGCCCTTCAGTTCGATATGGTTGAAGCGCGGCTCCAGAAACAGCAGCGAGCGCCAGGCAAATTTTGCGTTCAGATCCGGCAAGTACAGCGCTGCGCGTCCCTGCGCATCATGCAGACGCACGCCCTGCAGCCGAAACTCGGGACGCGCCTGCTGCCACACCCCCGACACCGCCTCCAGCGTCACCCTCTGGCCCAGCGCGCGCGACATCAGCTTCGCCACCGTATCGCGGTGGTCGGCAATGTTGGGCAACACCCAGAAGTACATGAGTGCCGCCGCGATGGAAAACCCCACGGCCCCCACCGCGGCAAGCGCCGCCAGCCAGCGCGATACTCGGCGCAGGCGGGGGGGAAACGCGGGAAGTACTGTCATCAATTCAGGCTCAGGGAAAACACGATTCTATGCGCTGCCCGCACTTCGCTGCAGCAGCCGGCTTTGTGGGAAACGTTTCATTCTTCGGTGAAGCGATGAATCAGCCGCCGGTCGCGCTTGGTCGGGCGACCCTTGATCGCCGCCGCCGGACTGGCCGTCAATGCACGCTCCTGCGCCCGCTGCTGGCGACGCGCGATGCTGGCGGGGTCTTCCTCGTACAACATCTGCGCCACCGGGGCCGGGCCGCGCTGCATCGACAGCGCGCGCACCGTCAGCGTCCAGCCAGCTTCGCCGAGTTGGACTTCAAGTCGGTCGCCAGGTTTCACTTCACGTGCCGGCTTGATGCGCGCGCCGTTCAACTTCACGCGCCCCTGCTCGATGGCCTCGGTGGCGAGACTGCGCGTCTTGTAAAAGCGCGCGGCCCACAGCCACTTGTCGATTCGCATGGCGGCAAGCGCAGTGCGTTCAGCCGGCATCGATCATTCCATCCTGCATGGGTAGGGAAACACAGATCGGGAAACGCCCGCGTTCGGGCGAGCGGCGGCATGCACGAATCATCGACCGCATTGTGCCGGTTTTGCCGCCGCGAAACCACGTCATGCCCGATCCCCGGGCACGCCGGTTTCGCCTGCGCGCCCGGGCCCGATACAATCAGCCTCTTTTGACGCAAGGACACACCATGCCCAAGATCCTCGCCCTGTCCGGCAGCATTCGCCGCGACTCCTGGAACCGCAAGCTCATTCAGGCCGCCGTGGAGGCGGCCCGCGCCGCCGGCGGCGACGTCACTCTGATCGACCTCGCCGACTATCCGCTGCCGCTGATGAACGAGGACCTCGAAGCCCGCGACGGCCTGCCCGACAATGCGCAGCGACTGAAAGCGCTGTTCAAGGAGCATGACGCCCTGCTGATCGCCAGCCCCGAATACAACAGCTCGATTCCGCCGCTGCTGAAGAACACGCTCGACTGGGTGTCGCGCGAATGGCAGGGAGAATCGGGGCTGGTGCCCTACCAGAACAAGGTCGCCGCCCTCCTCGCCGCATCGCCCGGCACCTTCGGCGGCATGCGCATGCTGCCCCACCTGCGCCAGGTGCTGAACACGCTGGGCGTGCTGGTGCTGCCGGACCAGTTTTCGCTGGCGCATGCAGACAAGGCCTTCGACGAAGAGAACGGCGCGCTGAAGTCGCCGGCGCGCCTGCACGCACTGGTGCTGGAACTGGTCAACACCGCCACTGCGCTGAAACGCGCATAAAAAATGCGCCCCGAAGGGCGCAAGGAGGAGACACACGGCTGCAGAGCGGCAACGCAGCGTTGCCAGCGAAACATCGCTGCTGCCGGCGGGTCAGGCCGGCAGGGACGGCGACATCAGAAAACGGGCAACGGAAGGCGACAAGGCAGCGGCCCCGCCGCCATATGGCTGGGCAATTGCCTGCTCGGACAGCCGCTCGGCGCCCGCGGGTGCGGAAAAGCCGAATCCGGCCACGGCGGCGGCAATCAGGGCGAAGCCAAGGGCGAAGCCCGGCACGGTGCCGGCACGGTAGGAACAGCGGGAATCGGTCGAGCGGACGGGAAACGGACATTGGTGTGACATGGCGGGCTCCTTTAATCAAGACACGGCCTGATCGGGGTGCAACGCATGCCACATGCGGACTTTCTTGGCGGCCCCGCTGTCTTGGATTCAAGACCGGAAGCTTTGCGTCCCCGCCTCGCGACGGGTTTGCCCTTCAACAGGATATCGACATTAACGTCGATTTTTCGACGGACTTGAGACCGGGACGGGGTCCGCGCCAAAAACAATTCCCTTTAATATCAAAACACTACAAAAACCCCATCAAAAAGCCCCCGGAAACGGGGGCTTTTTGATGGGCCGGACGTGCCTCCTTACTGCGGCAGCAGCCGGTCCTGGGCCACGAAATACTTGCGGGCAAACGCAACCAGCTGCGCGTCGCTTGGATGATCCACGGTTTCCACGCCGATCACGCGCGCGCTGGTCGCGGGGTCGTGGCTGTGAATGTGCTTGATCAGCTCGAGCTTGGCCTGCCCCGGTCCGACGATCAGGATTTCCGTCGCGCCAGTCAGGGCCTCGACGACCTCGTGATAATAGTGCGGGTCCTCGGGCTGGCGGCTGCCGCTGACCGAGCCCCGCTTGCGGTGCAGGTTGCGGTGCGGCGTGGCCGGGCTGACCACCGATTTCTCGACGTCGTCCGGGGTGATGTGCATGATGCGGGCTTCGTTGTGGTCGAGCCAGACGACGGCATGGTAATGGGACATGATTTCCTTTCGCGCGCGGGTAAAAAGACCAACAACTCTTAATATGTGCGCTTGCGCGGGAAATTCAAGTCCCGAGACGGTCTCCCCGCTGCTTTATTTCACCGCCTCCTTGAGCTGGTCGAGGATGGCCGGGTTTTCCAGCGTGGAAACGTCCTGCGTGATTTCCTCGCCCTTGGCGATCGCGCGCAGCAGGCGGCGCATGATCTTGCCGGAGCGGGTTTTCGGCAGATTGTCGCCGAAACGGATTTCGTCGGGCTTGGCGATCGGGCCGATTTCCTTGGCGACCCAGTCGCGCAACTCGGCGACGATCTGCTTCGCCGCGTCGCCGGTGGGACGCGTGCCTTTCAGCACCACATAGGCCACCACCGCCTCGCCCTTGATCTCGTGCGGGCGTCCCACCACGGCCGCTTCAGCCACGCGCGGGTTGGACACCAATGCGGACTCGATTTCCATCGTGCCCAGACGGTGGCCGGAGACATTCAGCACGTCGTCGATGCGGCCCATGATCCAGAAGTAGCCATCGCTGTCGCGGTGCGCCGAGTCCCCGGCGAGATAGGTCTTGCCGCCCAGTTCTTCCGGGAAATAGGTTTTCCTGAAGCGATCCGGGTCGCCCCACAGCGTGCGCAGCTGCGACGGGAAGGGCCGCTGGATCACCAGATAGCCGCCGTGACCCTTCTCGACCGGGTGACCGTGCTCGTCGGTGATCGCCGCCATGATGCCGGGCAGCGGCAGCGTACACGAACCGGGCTTGGTCGGCACCGCGCCGGGCAACGGCGCGATCATGTTGGCGCCGGTCTCGGTCTGCCACCAGGTGTCGACGATGGGGCAGCGGCCGCCGCCGACCACTTCGTGATACCACATCCAGGCTTCCGGGTTGATCGGCTCGCCCACCGTGCCCAGGAGGCGCAGCGACGACAGATCGTGCTGCGCGGGCAGGTCGGACCCCAGCTTGATCAGGCTGCGGATCGCGGTCGGCGCGGTGTAGAAGGTGGTGACGCGGTGCTTGGCGATGGTCTCCCAGAAGCGGCCGGGGTGCGGCCAGGTGGGGATGCCCTCGAAGATCACTTCGGTCATGCCGAGCGCCAGCGGGCCGTAGGCGACATAGGTGTGGCCGGTGATCCAGCCGACGTCGGCGGTACACCAGTAGACGTCGGTATCCGGCTTGGCGTCGAACACCCATTCCATCGAAAGTATGGCGCCCAGCAGATAGCCGCCGCTGGAATGCTGCACGCCCTTGGGCTTGCCGGTCGAGCCCGAGGTGTAGAGGATGAACAGCGGATGCTCGGCATTGACCCAGGTCGGCTCGCAGGTCTCGGCCTGCGTCTGCGCCAGTTCGTGCCACCACAGGTCGCGCGCGCCCCAGTTCACCTCGCCGCCGGAGCGGCGATAGACGACCACTTTTTCAACGCAGGACGTGTCGCCCATCGCCAGCGCCTCGTCGACCGCGCGCTTCAGCGGCACCGCCTTGCCGCCGCGCAGCGATTCGTCGGCGGTGACGACCACCCTGGCGCGGGCATCCTCGATGCGCTCGAACAGGCTCTTGGCGGAAAAGCCGCCGAACACCACCGAATGGATCGCGCCGATGCGTGCACACGCCTGCATCGCCACCACGGCCTCGATGCTCATCGGCATGTAGACGATCACGCGGTCGCCCTGATTGACGCCGAGCGACTTCAGGCCGTTGGCGAACTGGCACACGCGTGCGTGCAGTGCCTTGTAGCTGACTTTCGTCACGCTGCCGTCGTCGGCCTCGAAAATCAGCGCGGTCTTGTCGCCCCGGGTCGCCAGATGGCGGTCAAGGCAGTTGTACGAGACGTTGAGCTCGCCATCGTCGAACCATTTGTAGAACGGCGCCTGGGTCTCATCGAGCGTGCGGGCGAAAGGCTTTTTCCAGGCGATGGTCCTGCGCGCCTGATCGGCCCAGAAGCCCGCGTAATCGGTTTCGGCCTGGCGGCACAGCGCCTGGTAGGCTTCCATGCCGGACACGTTGGCCTGTTTGACGAACGCGTCCGCAGGCGGGAACACACGGGTTTCGGTCAGAATCGATTCGATGGCTGCCATACAGTCTCTCCGCTGATAGAGTGTTCGTTAGGCCGTCGATTCTAAATCAAAACCCAAGCCCCCTGACCCACGCCCATGAGCCACCCCGCCCTCGACCGCGTCGCCCGCTGTTCCCGTTATGGCCGTCGCCTGCTGACCGCACACGCGCAATGGGCCGACGCCCTGGCCGGACAGTTCGATCGCGCCGTGACCCGCGAGGCGATGCAGGCCTTTCTGGCCGAACCGCCGTGCAATGACGAGGCAGCGCTGCACCAGCGCTTGCGGCAGTTGCGCCAGCGCGTCTGGCTGATCGTCACCGCGCGCGACCTCGCCGGCAGCGCCGATCTGGCCGAGGTGACCGCCACCTGGAGCACGCTGGCCGAGGTCTGCATCGGCACCGCGCTCGACTTCCACCACGCCGCGCTCGCCGCCCGCCACGGCGAGCCGCGCGACGAGCATGGCCAGCCGCAGCAGATGGTCGTGGTGGCGATGGGCAAGCTCGGCGGCGGGGAACTCAACGTGTCGTCCGACATCGACCTGATTTATCTCTATCCCGATGAAGGCGACACCGCGGCGGAGGCCGGCACGGTCAAGTCGATCAGCAACCACGAATTCTTCATCCGCCTCGGGCGCAAGCTGACCGCCGCGCTGGGGGAGAACACCGCCGACGGCTACGTGTTCCGCGTCGACCTGCGGCTGCGCCCGTGGGGCGAGTCCGGCCCGTTCGCGATGGGCTTCGCGATGCTGGAGGACTATCTGGTCGCCCAGGGACGGCCGTGGGAGCGCTACGCCTGGATCAAGGCCCGCCCGCTCACCGGAAACCGCCACGATGAACTGATGCAGATCGTGCGGCCTTTCGTGTTCCGCAAGTACCTCGATTTCGGCGCGTTTGCCGCGATCCGCGACCTGCATGTGCAGATCCGCCGCGAGGTCGCCCGCCGCGAAATGGCGCACAACGTCAAGCTCGGGCCGGGCGGCATCCGCGAAATCGAATTCACCGCGCAGGTGTTCCAGCTCATCCGCGGCGGCCAGATTGCCGCCCTGCAGCAGCGCCCGACGCTGACGGTACTGGCCGAGCTGGTGAAGAGCGGGCTGATGACGGCGGATGCGCAGCAGGAACTCGCTGCCGCCTACGATTTCTTGCGCCGGCTGGAACACCGCATCCAGTATCTCGACGATGCGCAGACCCAGCAGATGCCCAACGACGCCGACTCGCAGGCGATGCTCGCCGAGGCGATGGGGTGTGCCGACCATGCCGCCCTGCTCGCCGCACTCGACCGCCACCGCAACAAGGTCACGCGCCATTTCGAACAGGTGTTCGCCGCGCCGCAGACCGACCAGAATAGCCATCCGCTGACCGCGGTGTGCTGCGGCACGGCAGACACGGCTACCACGCACGCACTGCTGGAAAATGCCGGCTACGACGATCCGGACCGGGTGCTGGCGACACTCGACGCGCTGCGTCACAGCACCGCGCGGCTGGCCGAGTCGACCCAGCTCATGCTCAATACGCTGTTGCCGCCGGCGCTCGAAGTCATCGGCAGCCAGCCCGACCCGGCGGTCACGCTGGAACGTTTCGCCGCACTGGTGCAGGCGATTGCGCGCCGCTCCACCTATCTGGCGCTGCTTGCCGAATATCCGGCGGCGCTGCGGCAACTGGTGCGCCTGCTGGCGGCAAGCCCGTGGGCCGCGCAGATGATCACCCAGCAGCCGCAATTGCTGGACGAACTGATCGCGCCGCAGCACCTGATGCGTGTGCCCGACTGGACGCAGCTGGCCGCTCAGCTGCACGACGAACTCGACGCCCATCCCGGCGACACCGAGGCGCAGATGGATGTGCTGCGCCGCTTCAAGCGGGCGCAGACCCTGCGCCTGCTGGCGCAGGACGTGGCCGGCCGGCTGACGCTGGAAGCGCTGTCGGATCACCTGTCGTATCTGGCCGATACGCTGCTGAATGAAACGCTGGCGCGCTGCTGGGCCGGCCTGAAGTCGCGCCACCGCGACGAACCGCGCTTCGCCGTCATCGGCTACGGCAAGCTCGGCGGCAAGGAGCTTGGCTATGCCTCTGACCTCGATCTGGTGTTCCTCTACGACGACGCGGACGAACGCGCGCAGGAAACCTATGCCCGGCTGGCACAACGCATCAATACCTGGCTCGGCACGCTCACTTCGGCCGGCATGCTCTACGAAACCGATCTGCGGCTGCGCCCCGACGGTGCCTCGGGCCTCCTGGTCAGTTCCACCGAGGCCTTCCGCGACTACCAGCTGCACCATGCCTGGGTGTGGGAGCACCAGGCGCTGACGCGCGCGCGCTTCGTCTGCGGCGACGCTGAAATCGGCGCGGTCTTCGAGGCCTTGCGCCGCGAGGTGCTGCGCCTGCCGCGCGAGGCCGGCACGCTACGCGAGGCGGTGCTGGCGATGCGCGAAAAGATGCGCGCCGGCCACGTCAACGACAGCGAACTGTTCGATCTCAAGCACGACCGCGGCGGCATCGTCGACGTCGAGTTCTGCGTGCAGTACCTGGTGCTGCGGCAGTGCGCCGCGCATCCCGAACTCGCCGACAACGTCGGCAACATCGCGCTGCTGCTGCGCGCCGGCGCCGCCGGCCTGATTCCCGCTGACATTGCGCAGGCCGCCGCCGACGCATATCGGGAGCTGCGCCGCCAGCAGCACGCCATCAAGCTCTCCGGCGCGGAATACGCACGGGTGCCGCCGGCCGCCGTTGCCGGCGCACGCGATGCGGTCAGGGCCTTGTGGTCGCAGGTGATGTGCGATCCGCAAAAATTCCTGCCATGATGACGGCTTTGGCCTATATCCGGAGCGTTCAACTTGAACCCATCGCCTAACCCGGCCCACGAAGCCCTGCGCCAGTTTCGCGTGATTTTCAGCGCGGTGCGCCAGCATTTCCAGGCCGTCGAAAAAGCCTGCGGGGTCAGCGGCGCACAGATCTGGGCCATGTCGGCGTTGCGCCAGTCGCCCGGCATGAAAGTATCCGAACTGGCGCAGGCCATGTCGATCCACACCTCCACCGCCAGCAATCTGCTCGACAAGATCGAGCGGGCCGGCCTGGTGCGGCGCGAGCGCAAGCATGCCGACCAGCGCGTGGTCCAGCTTTACCTCACCGAAAAAGGGGAACAGGCGCTCGACAAGGCACCGCAGCCGCTGACCGGCATGCTGACGCACGCGCTCGGTCAGCTGTCCGAAGACACCTTGAGCCGGCTGAATCAGGATCTGGCCACGCTGATCGCGCACATGGGCGCGGTCGACTACCAAGCCGCGCAAAAGCCCCTGTCCTAAGCCCGAAGCGGGTGCGCTACCGAGCGGCGCGGCGCGCACGGCGGCGTTGCCAGGCGCGCACGATGCGCATCCGCCAGGCCCAATGCACCGCAAAATACATCACCACCGACAGCGTGACTGCGAGCGTCAGCAGACCCAGCGCCAGCGGCGCACCCACCGTGGCCAGCCGGTCCATCCACAGCGCCAGGCCAGTCGCCGTCCTGGCTGCGACGTGCTCCAGATCGACTTCGGTCACCGGCACGTTGGCGTGCCCCAGCATCCACACGCCCAGTTGATAAGCAGCGTAATACACCGGCGCGAACGTGAAGGGATTGGTCACCAGCGTGCTGCCAACGGCCGCCGGAATGTTCGCGCGCAGCAGAAACGCTGCCGTGGCGGCGCAGAGAATTTGCGCCACCGGCATCAGCAGACCGAAAAAAGTCCCGATCGCGAGCCCCAGCGCAATGCCGCGGCGATTCACATGCCACAGCCGCGGATGATGCAGCGCCGGTCCCATCCACTGCAGCGCACGGTGGTGGCGCAGGGTGTGCGGGTCGGGCATGAAACGGCGGAAACGCTCGGGCAGCATGATGAGGGGGTCAGACGCTTTCAGACGAAATGGACATGTCAGCGTCTATGACGGCCTGAACGGCGGAAAGGTTTAATCCCTGCCACGTATAGTTTGCACTCCATCGCAGTTTGCAAGCCGTCGGCATATGACGGCGGCGACGACCACATGGCGAAATGTGCCCCGCCAGCGCGCACAACCGGGGCTTCGCGCGGCCATTTCATCGAGATGTGCCAAAATTCTACGGGTACGCCAACCGAACGGAGGCCTCGCTTGCAAACCAACGACCGTCCGCCGCACTGGCACAGCCTGCCCGCCAGCGATGTCCTGACCCAGCTGGACACTCCGCGCAGCGGCCTCGATCGCACCGAGATCGAATCCCGGCGCGCGCAGTTCGGCGCCAATCGGCTGCCGCCGCCACGATCGCAGCCGGCCTGGCAGCGTTTGCTGCTGCAGTTCCACAATGTGCTGATCTATGTGTTGCTGGCAGCCGGCGTCATCACCGCCGTGCTCGGCCACTGGCTGGATTCCGGGGTGATCTTCGGCGTCATCGTCATCAATGCGGTGATCGGCTTCATCCAGGAGGGCCGTGCCGAGCAGGCACTCGATGCGATCCGCGACATGCTGTCGCCGCACGCCACTGTCACTCGCGCCGGCGAACGCCATGAAATCCCGGCCGAGGACCTGGTGCCCGGCGACATCGTGCACCTGGCCTCGGGCGACCGCGTGCCGGCCGACCTTCGACTGATCGACGTCAAGAGCCTGAGGGTGATGGAAGCCGCGCTGACCGGCGAATCGCTCGCGGTCGACAAGCAGGTCGATCCGGTGGCGGAAGACGCCGCGCTTGGCGACCGCGCCAGCATGGCGTGGTCGGGCACGCTGGTTGTCTACGGCCAGGGCACCGGCGTGGTGACGGCCACCGGCACCGAAACCGAGCTGGGGCGCATCAGCACACTGCTGTCGACCGTCGAGAAACTCACCACGCCGCTCTTGAAACAGATGTCGCGCTTCGGCCAGTGGCTGGCAGGCGGCATCCTGCTGCTGTCGGCGCTGCTCTTCGGCTTTGGCGTATGGGTGCGCGACTACGCGGCGAGCGACATGTTCCTCGCCGCGGTCGGCCTCGCGGTGGCGGCGATTCCCGAGGGCCTGCCGGCGATCATGACCATCACGCTCGCGATCGGCGTGACACGCATGGCGCATCGCCACGCCATCATCCGCCGGCTGCCTGCGGTGGAAACGCTGGGCGCGGTCAGCGTCATCTGCTCGGACAAGACCGGCACGCTGACGCGCAATGAAATGACGGTGCGGACGGTCATCGACGCCGACGGCCGCTTCGAGGTCACGGGCAGCGGCTATGCTCCCGAAGGCGGGTTCAGCCGCGGCGGCGCGCCGACCGATCCGCAGTCGCATCCCGTGCTGGGTGAACTCGCGCACGCCGCCCTGCTCTGCAACGACGCCGACCTCCGAGAAACCGACGACGGCTGGCAACTCGCCGGCGACCCCACCGAAGGCGCGCTGCTGACGCTGGCGCTCAAGGCCGGGCTGAACCTGCGCCAGACCCGCGACGCGCTGCCGCGCACCGACGTCATCCCGTTCGAGTCCGAACACCGTTTCATGGCGACGCTCAACCACGACCACGCAGGACACGGCTACCTCTACCTCAAGGGCGCACCGGAACGCGTGCTGGCGCTGTGCGCCACGCAACGCGGCGCGGACGGCGACCATGCATTCGACCCCGCACACTGGCACGCCCGCATGGACGAGGCCGCCGGACAGGGCATGCGACTCCTGGCGCTGGCGGTGCGGCGCAGCGACAGCGCGACGGCACTCAACTTCGACGACATCGAGGCCGGCGGCTTCACCCTGCTGGCGGTGCTGGGCCTGGCCGATCCGCCGCGCGAGGAAGCCATCAAGGCTGTCGCCACCTGCCGCGCCGCGGGCATCAAGATCAAGATGATCACAGGCGACCACGTCGCCACCGCGCTGGCCATCGGCAAGCAGCTCGGGCTGGACGAGTCGGTGCGCGCGATGACCGGCGCCGAGATCGAGACCTTAGACGAGGCCCGCCTGCGCGAAGCGGTCCGCGAGGTCGACGTGTTCGCGCGCGCCAGCCCCGAGCACAAACTGCGCCTGGTTGAAGCCCTGCAAAGCCTTGGCGAGGTCACCGCGATGACGGGCGACGGCGTCAACGACGCGCCCGCGCTGCGGCGTGCCGATATCGGCGTGGCGATGGGCAGGAAAGGCACCGAAGCCGCCAAGGAGGCGGCCGAAATGGTGCTGGCCGACGACAACTTCGCGTCGATCGCGCACGCGGTCGAGGAAGGTCGCACCGTCTACGGCAATCTGAGAAAAGCCATTGTGTTCATCCTCCCCACCAATGCGGCGCAGGCCGGCATGGTGCTGATCGCGATCCTGCTCGGCATCACCCTGCCGGTGACGCCGGTGCAGATCCTGTGGGTCAACATGGTGACGGCGGTGACGCTTGCGCTCGCACTCGCCTTCGAGCATCCCGAGCCCGAAGCCATGCGCCAGCCGCCGCGCGATCCGCGAGAGCCCCTGCTGACGCGCTTCATGCTGTGGCGCATCGTGTTCGTCACGGTGTTTCTGGTGGCCGGATCGCTCGGCCTGTTCCTGTGGGAACTGGAGCGCGGCATGCCGCTCGAGGTGGCCCGCACCGCCACGATCAATGCGCTGGTGATGGGCGAGATTTTCTACCTGTTCAACTGCCGCCTCCTTACCGCGCCGGTCGTCGGCTGGTCGGGCTTTTTTGGCAACCGGGCGGTGCTGATCGCGATCGGCACGCTCATCGTGCTGCAGGGCCTGTTCACCTACCTGCCGCTGCTGCAGTCGCTGTTCGCCACCACGCCGCTCGATCTCGCCGCCTGGGGACGCATCGTCCTGTTCGGCCTGATCGTCTACAGCGTGGTGGAAATCGAAAAGACCGTGATCCGCCGCAAGCGAAAGTCTGCCGGGGCCTAGACACGCACATGTCCAACACTCCGCCCGCACGCCGCAATCCGCACCTGTTACGCTACCTGCTGATCGGCTTTTTCACCGTTGCCCCGCTGTGGGTGACCTGGCTGGTGTTCGATTTCCTGTTTGGCCTGCTGGCCAGCACCGGCGTGCCGTTCCTCAAAGGTCTGGCGGCGCTGCTGCGGCCGCTGTCCGACCCGCTGTCGAACTGGCTGCTCGACAGCGACGTGCAGTACGCGCTGTCTGCCCTGTTCACGCTGGTTGCGCTGTACCTGATCGGCCTGCTGGCTTCGTTCGTGGTCGGCAAGAAGGTCATCGCCACGCTCGAATACTGGGTCGGCCGGCTGCCGCTGGTGCAGATCATCTACGGCGCCACCAAGCGGTTCCTGCAAACCGTCAGCAAGCCGCCGGTGCAGGGCCAGCGCGTGGTGCTGATCAGCTTTCCCTCGCCGGACATGAAGGCCGTCGGCCTGATCACCAAGGTGATGCGCGATAGCCAGAGCGGGCAGGAACTCGCCGTGGTCTACGTGCCCACGTCGCCCAACCCGACCTCGGGCTATATCGAAATCCTGCCGCTTGCCGACGTGGTGATGACCGACTGGACCATGGAGGAAGCGATGAGCTTCGTCATGACCGGCGGCACCAATGCGCCCGACACGGTGCGCTTCAGGAACCCGTCCCGCGCTGCAGACATGCCGCCTGCGCCATGAGGCTTTCAGCCGCCGCAGTGCCGGGTATTGATGGGGAAGGGCCCCGCCTGCATGCCTCGCCGGCAGGCGTCCCGCCCATCAGGGGAAACCCAGGTGGGCGACTTCAGTCCATAGATTGTTACGATAGGCCTCGTAACCCCGACAACCAGGATGGAGACTGCGATGATGACCCGTTATCTGACCGCTTTGCTGGTGTTGTTTCCGATGTCGTCCGTGCAGGCGGCCGAGCCTGCCCCGGCCGCCCGCACCGGGGCTTACTACGGCGCCATGACGACCGAATACCCCGCCTGGTTCAAGGCCAGCTTCCTCAATATCGGGGAAGACATCGACGAGGCGCGCCAGAAGGGCAAGCGCGTCATCCTGCTGTTTACCCAGGACGGCTGTCCCTACTGCTCGGCGCTGGTGGAACGCAACCTGTCGCAGCGCGAAATCGAGGCGACGATGAAGGAAAAATTCGACGTCGTCGCGATCAACATCTGGGGCGACCGCGAAGTGGTAGGGCTGGACCGCAAACCCTACACCGAGAAGACCTATAGCGCCGCGCTGAAAGTGCAATTCACGCCCAGCCTGATGTTCTTCGATGAAGCCGGAAACACCATCCTGCGGCTCAACGGTTATGTGCCGCCGGCGCGCATGCAGGCCGCGCTCGACTGGGCGGCCGGGCGCCAGGAGAAAACCGTCGCCTTCCGCGATTTCGTCGCCAGCCGCGAAGTGCCCAGGCAGGCCTCCGGCGACATGATCAGGCAGGATTTCTTCCTGAAGGACGCCACCGACCTGCGCCGCCGCGGAAACAACCCCAAGCCGCTTGCGGTGTTCTTCGAGCAGAAGGACTGCCCCGACTGCGAGGTGCTGCACCGTCGCGTGATCGCCGATCCCGAAACCCGCGCCACCATCGAAAAGTTCGACAACGTGCAGTACGACATGTGGTCGCGCCAGACGATCACCACGCCGGACGGCACGCGCATGCCGGTGCGCGACTGGGTGCGCCAGCTCGGCGTCAACTATGCGCCCGGCATCGTCCTGTTCGACCGCAGCGGCAAGGAAGTCATCCGCTGGGAATCGTCGTTCCGCGTATTTCACACCCAGGGCATGTTCGACTATGTCGCGTCGGAGGCGTATCGCAGGGAGCCCAGTTTTCAGCGTTTTCTCGCCGCCAAGACCGAGCACATCCGCGAGGCCGGGCACGACGTGAACATCTGGCGCTATGCCGACGAACCGGTCGCGATGCCGGTGCGGCGCGTGCGCTGACGCAACGTCAAGACTCGTGGCGTTGCATCTGTAGCGGCAATGGGGGCGCATGCCCTGACTTGTCATGCCCTGCGTACATGGTGAGGTGAGGAAACGGGATTTCGATGCCGGCGGCGTCGAAGGCCTTTTTCAGGTGATAGAGGTAGGCGCGCCGCACCCCCCACTGCTCGAGTGGCTTGACCTTGAAGCGGCAGCGGATCACCACCGCGGATTCCGCCCAGTTCTCGACGCCGGCGATTTCCAGATCGTCCTCGATCTTGCCGGCAAACTCGGGGTCGGCGCGCAGCGCAGTGCCGACTTCGCGCATCACGGCAAAGACCTCGTCGACGTCCTCCCGGTAGGCCACGCCGATGTCGATCACGGCATAGGCAAAGCCGCGGCTGCGGTTGGTGACGCTGTCGATGGTGCCGTTCGGCACGTAATGCACGCTGCCCTCGTAATCGCGCAGCCGGATGTAGCGCAGCGTCATTTCCTCG
>JAKACL010000236.1 GCA_021821425.1 Pseudomonadota bacterium | reverse complement strand
CGCAGACTATTGAAACGCTGTTAATCCATGATGACGGGAGCGTGACGTAATGGTGACAGCCGCGCCCACAGGCGTTGCCGAATTTCGGGACCGCCTGCCTGATATCGGATGAAACAGGCAGGCGCGGTGATTGCGGTTCAGCGCGTGACGCGCGTGGTGCCGCCGCCGCTCAGCACGCGCACGCGGTCGCCGACGCGGAATTCCTCATCGGCCGCCTGGGTGATGGCAATGATGCGGCCGGAATCGAGCCTGACGGTGATTTCCACCCCGTCCTTGCGAGTGACGGCTTCTTCGGCCGCCGCGCCGCCTACGCCGCCCAGTACCGCGCCTACAGTTGCGCCCACTACGCTGCCGCGGCCGCCGCCGACCGTGCTGCCTGCCACGCCGCCAACCACGGCGCCGGCAGCGGGGCCGACCACGCTTTTGGTGCCCTCGATCTTGACCGCGCGCACCGACTCGACCACGCCCATCTGCACTTCCTGGACTGTGCGTGCCTGTTCTCGCGAGTAGTCCTTGCTGCCAAGGCCGGCGGGGCAGCCGCTAAGCAGAACGGTTGCGGACGTGGCGAGCAGCAATACGGCAATCTTTTTCATGACGGGCTCCAATTCATAAGCGATAGCCGAATGACTCGGCGAATCGGGTTTCAATTTCCAGGCGGCTGGGCGCATGGTTCTGTCCTCCGCGGCTTTCTATTTTTATAGCACCCATAAGACTCGCAAGGCGGCCGGTAGTTTCCCAGTCCATGTTCCGGGTGATGCCATAGAGCAGGCCGGCGCGAAACGCGTCGCCGCAGCCGGTGGGGTCGACCACTTTGCGCACAGGCGCGGTGGGAATGTGAATGATTCTGTTGCCTACATGGAAATCCGAACCTTCTGCCCCCTTGGTGACGATAAGCGCGCCGACTTCGCGCGCCAGCTGCTCCAGGGTTTGGCCGGTGCGGCTTTGCAGCAGTTCCGCCTCGTAATCGTTGAGGGTGACGTAATCCGACTGCCGCACCATCTGTATCAGTTCTTCACCGCTGAAGAGCGGCATGCCCTGGCCGGGATCGAACACGAAAGGGATGCCGGCCTCATGGAACTGAGTGCAGTGGGCCAACATGCCGTCACGCCCGTCCGGCGAGACGATGCCGAGCTTGATGTCCTTGGCAGCGGAAGCGTCGTTCAAATGCGACTGATTCATCGCACCGGGGTGGAAGGCGGTGATCTGGTTGTCGGAAAGGTCGGTGGTAATGAAGGCCTGGGCGGTGTAGCTGCCTTCGATCGTGCGTACGCACTCCCGCGAGAGTTCCAGACGCTCCAGGCGAGAGGCATAGGGGGCAAAATCCTCGCCCACGGTGGCCATGATTACCGGTTCGCCGCCCAGCAGTTTCAGGTTGTAGGCGATGTTGCCGGCGCAGCCGCCGAACTCGCGGCGCATGTCGGGCACCAGAAAGGACACGTTCAGGATGTGTATTTTGTCCGGCAGGATGTGGTGCTTGAAATGGTCGTGGAAGACCATGATGGAATCGAAGGCGAGCGAGCCGCAAATCAGTGTGCGCATGGTGTCGGTCTTGGTTGCAGTGCGGGAATTATACGGAAGCCGCGTTGCCGGCCAGGCCGGCGGGATGTTCAGTCCGTGGCAAAAGGATTGGCCTGGGGGGCGGACGGGTCCTGAACCGGTCGAGTGATTGCGGCAGCCTCCAGTATGGAACGCAGCAGCGCGATGTCGCGATAAGTGGCGAGGTCGAACCCCGCGCGGCTGCCGTCCCGGCTGTCGTGGAGCAGCGCGTTCAGGTAGGAAGCAGCTTCTTCGCCGGGCCACAGGCGGATCAGTTTGTTCATGATGTGAGGGTAGGACTCGATGCCTTCTTTACGCGGCCCGGTTTTTATTTTTTTGTATTGCGGCATGTCCACGTTGAAGTGCTGTTTGCACTGCCGCCGAACTTCCTCGTATTCCTGTGCATTGCCGGTCCGGTGCAACAGGTCCAGCAGTAGCAGCCAGGGCACGTGGGATTCCGTGGGGTGTTGTTCGATGTGGCTCTTCAGCAGTTCGATGGAGGTGCCGAACTGGTCGCCAGGCAAGGAGTCTGCCGTCAGGTCCACCTCCTCATCATGCGGCGCAGTCTCGACCGGGGTGGAAGCTGCAGGTTGAGCGGGAGTTCTGCGGTGTGCCGTCGGCACAGCCTGGCGCCGCGTTCTGAGCCATACGGCGCTTGCGCCCAATGCCAGCAGGCCGAAAACGAAATAGGGCCAGGGGGTGCCGGTCGAGGGGGGGGCGTTGTTCTCGGCGACGACGCCCGATGGCAGCTTGCTGGAAAGCATTGTCAGGCTGGGTTGGCCATCGCCGCGGCCGGCCGCGGCCGGCAGCTTGAGGTCCAGCTTCAAGGACAGGCCTGCCGGGTCTTTGGCCGCATAGATACGGGTATCGACAGTGGACTGCCCGGCCCCGGATTGCGCAGCGGCAGCCAATACTGCGGCGGCAAGAGAAACGATCAGGGCTGCTGCCATGATCAGGCGGGGTGCAACTTGGTCAGGCCGATTCAATATTCCCAACATATTCGCAATATTTCAGGAAGTTAAGGGGCGGACAGCACCAATACCCAGATAACGGCAGCATTGATCAGGCTCAATAGTACAGCAGCGCTGCCAATATCCTTGGCGCGCTTGGCCAGATGGTGGTTTTCCAGCGATACCCGGTCGACCACGGCTTCGATGGCGGAATTGATCAGTTCCACGATCAGCACCAGAAACAGTGCGGCGATCATGAGTGCGCGCCCGACAGCGCCGGGCTCGAGCCACAGGGCCAGCGGGATGCAGACGAGGGCCAGCAGCAGTTCCTGGCGGAAGGCATCTTCATGCCGGATGGCGGCCTTGAGTCCGTCGATGGAATAGAACAGCGCGTTCCAGACGCGGATGAGACCGGTTTTGCCCTTGAAGGGGGATTTCTCGTCCATGGCTGCTATTGTAGGGCGCATTGATTACGCCCCCAATAGCAGCCATGGCCTGGCTGATTAAGCCTTATAAGCCAGATCCAGTTCGCGCGCCGCCTTGACGTCGTCCAGGCGCCTCACCGGCTGGGTGTAGGGGGCGCCCTTGACCAGGTCGGCATCGGCGTAGGCTTCTTCCTTGATCTTGATGCAGGCCTCGATGAAGGCGTCGAGCGTCTCCTTGCTCTCGGTTTCCGAGGGCTCGATCAGCAGGCACTCGGGCACCAGCAAAGGGAAGTAGGTGGTAGGCGCGTGGAAGCCATAGTCGAGCAGGCGCTTGGCGAAATCCATTGCCGATACGCCGGTTTCGTCTTTCACCTTTTTCAGCGTAACGATGAATTCGTGGCTGGCGCGCCGGGTCGGGTAGGCCAATTCGAAGCCGGCGTCGCGCAGCCGGGCCATCAGGTAGTTGGCATTGAGCGTGGCGAACTCGGCCACGCGGTGCATGCCTTCCGCGCCCAGCATGCGCGCGTAGATGTAGGCGCGCATCAAGACGCCGGCGTTGCCGCCGTTGGCGCTCATGCGGCCGATGGATTGCGGTAGGTCGGCTTCGGTGGCGTTGCGATAGACGCCGTTGTCGTTGATTACTACCGGCACCGGCAGGAAGGGCAGCAAG
>JAKACL010000019.1 GCA_021821425.1 Pseudomonadota bacterium | reverse complement strand
TGGACAAGGGCGAAACGCTGATCAGCCTGGAAAAACTGGCTGAATCCGACAACGAAGAGGAATAAAGGGAGGCACACGCATGACGATCTACAACTTCAGCGCCGGCCCGGCCGTGCTGCCCAGGGATGTGCTGCAGCAGGTGCAGGCCGAACTGGTCGATTGGCACGGGTCCGGCATGTCGGTGATGGAAATGAGCCACCGCGGCAAGGAATTCATGGGCATCGCCGCCGAGGCGGAGGCCGACCTGCGCGAACTGATGGGCATCCCCGTCCACTACAAGGTGCTGTTCCTGCAGGGCGGCGCGTCGAGCCAGTTCGCGATGGTGCCGATGAACCTGCTGCGCGGCAAAGCCGGCGCCGATTACCTCAACACCGGCGAGTGGTCGAAAAAGGCCATCAAGGAAGCCAAGAAATACGGTGCGGTGAACGTGGTGGCATCGAGCGAGGACAAGAACTTCAGCTATGCGCCGTCTCAGGATCAGTGGAAGCTCGATCCGAACGCGGCCTACGTGCACTACACGCCCAACGAGACCATCGGCGGCGTTGAAATTTTCTGGATCCCCGAGACCGGCAGCGTGCCGCTGGTGGCCGACATGTCGTCGACCATCCTGTCGCGTCCGATCGACGTGTCGAAGTTTGGCGTGATCTACGCCGGCGCGCAGAAGAACATCGGCCCGGCGGGCCTCACCATCGTGATCGTGCGTGAGGACCTGATCGGCGAGACGCTGAAAGGCACGCCGACCATGTTCGACTACAAGGTCCACGCCGATAACGATTCGATGTACAACACGCCGGCCACCTTCGCGATGTATGCGGCGGGGCTGGTGTTCAAGTGGCTAAAGACGCGCGGTGGGCTGGTCGCGATGGAAAAGACCAACCGCGAGAAGGCGGCGCTGCTGTATGACTATCTCGATGCAACCGACTTCTACAATTCGCCGGTGGCGAGGGAGAACCGCTCGCTGATGAACGTGCCGTTTACGCTGAAGGACGCCGCGCTCGACGAAGCCTTTCTCAAACTGGCCAAGGAACGCAGCCTGCTGCAGCTGAAGGGCCACCGCTCGGTCGGCGGCATGCGTGCCTCGATCTACAACGCGATGCCGCTCGAAGGCGTGCGCGCGCTGGTCGATATGATGCGCGACTTCGAGAAAAATCATGGCTGAGCCGCGCAAGGTCCTTACCCTCAATGCGATTTCCGCGCGCGGGCTGGCGCGGCTGCCGGAGCATTACACGGTCGGCGGCGACGTCTCCGACCCGGACGGTATCCTGGTGCGCTCGGCCAACATGCACGACATGGACATCCCGGCGTCGGTGCGGGCGATCGCCCGTGCCGGTGCCGGCACCAACAATATCCCGGTGAAGAAGCTCTCGGAACGCGGCGTGCCGGTCTTCAATGCGCCGGGCGCGAATGCCAATGCGGTGAAGGAACTGGTCATCACCGGCATGCTGCTGGCCGCGCGCAACATCGTGCCCGCGATCAAGTTCGTCGAGGGCCTGTCCGGTTCGGATGAGGAGATGCATAAGGCAACCGAGGCCGGCAAGAAGCAGTTTGCCGGCACCGAGCTGCCGAACCGCACGCTGGGCGTGATCGGGCTCGGCGCGATCGGCTCCTATATCGCGGAAGCCGCGATCAAGCTCGGCATGAACGTGGTCGGCTTCGATCCCGCGATTACGGTGGATGCCGCCTGGCGGCTGCCATCGCAGGTCAAGCGCGCCGAGAATGTCGAGGACGTGCTGCGCATGGCCGATTTCGTCACCCTGCATGTGCCGCTGGTCGATTCCACCCGCAACCTGATCAATGCGCAGCGCATCAGTGCGATGCGTCCCGGCGCAGTGCTGCTGAATTTCGCGCGCGAAGGCGTGGTCGACAATGCCGCGGTGATCGAGGCGCTGGACGCCAACAAGCTGCACGCCTACATCTGCGACTTCCCGGCCAACGCGCTGAAGGGCCACGCCAAAATCGTCGCGCTGCCGCACCTGGGCGCCTCCACCGAGGAAGCCGAGGAGAACTGCGCGGTGATGGTGGCCGAGCAGCTCGCCGACTATCTGGAAAACGGCAACATCCTCAATTCGGTGAATTTCCCCAACGTCAGCATGCCGCGCGAGTCCGCGTATCGCGTCGCGATTGCCAATGCCAACGTGCCCAACATGGTGGGGCAGATTTCGTCGCTGCTGGCTGCGGCCGGACTCAACATTCACAATATGGTCAACAAGTCGAAGGGCGACATGGCGTATACGCTGGTCGACGTCGACAGCGCCGTGACTTCGGCGGTGCAGCAGCAGCTTTCCGCCATCGCCGGCGTGCTTGCCGTGAGGTATCTGCCTGCATGACAGACGGCGCGTCCAAGGACCTTGGCGCACTGCGTGCGCGCATCGACAGCATCGACGACACCTTGCTGAAGCTGGTGTCGGAGCGCGCGGGCCTTGCCCAGCAGGTCGGGCGCGCCAAGAACGGCGAAAAAATCTACCGGCCCGAGCGCGAGGCCCAAATCATCCGCCGTCTGCGCGAGACCAACCCCGGCCCGCTCTCGGGCGACAGCATCGAGCGCCTGATCCGCGAAATCATGTCGGCCTGCCGTGCGCTCGAGGAAACCACGCGCATCGCCTACCTCGGTCCCGCCGGCACCTTCAGCCAGCAGGCCGTCAACAAGCATTTTGGGCATGAGGTCGAGGCGCTTGCCGAGGCCGACATCGACGCCTGCTTCCAGGCAGTGGAAACCGGTCGCGCCGAGTTTGCCGTGGTGCCGGTGGAAAACTCGAGCGAGGGCGCGATCGGCCGCACGCTCGACCTCGTCGTCGCCAGCCCGCTGAAAATCTGCGGTGAAGTGATGCTGCCGATCCACCAGATGCTGATGCGCAAGCGCAGCGGGCTCGATGGGATCGCGCGGGTGTATGGTCATGCGCAGTCGCTCGCCCAGTGCCAGCAATGGCTAGCCCGCCATTTGCCCAACGCCGAGCGCATCAGCGTCGTTAGCAACAGCGATGGCGCACGTCGTGCCGCCGCCGAGCCGGACGCCGCGACCCTGGGCAGCAAAACCGCCGCCGAGCTGTATGACCTGGTCGTGGTGGAGGCGCGCATCGAGGACGAGGCCAGCAACACCACGCGTTTTCTGGTGCTGGGCCGAACCGACTCGGCGCCGTCGGGACGCGACAAGACCTCGCTGGTGATGAGCGTGAAGAATCAGCCGGGTGCGGTGGTCAGACTTTTGCAGCCGTTGGCCGACGCCGGCATTTCCATGAGCAAACTGGAGTCGCGCCCGGCGCGACTGGATCATGTGGGCCTGGGCAACTGGGGTTATCTGTTCTTCGTCGTGTGCGAAGGCCATCGCGAAGACGCCAGGCTGGCGGCAGCGCTGGCCGAAATCGAATCGCGCGCCGCCTTCCTCAAAGTGCTGGGCTCCTACCCCGCCGCATCGTGACGCACTGCTGCGATTTTTCTCCGTCGCACGTGCGCGCCGTTGCGCCGTATCTGCCCGGCAAACCCATTTCCGAACTCGCGCGCGAACTGGGCCTCGACGAGGCCGAGATCGTCAAGCTGGCGTCGAACGAAAACCCGCTCGGCCCCAGCCCGCGGGCGCTGGCGGCAGCCCAGGATGCGCTTCACGACATGGCGCTGTATCCCGACGGCGCCGGCTTCGCGCTGAAGGCGAAACTGTCGGAAAAACTCGGCATCGCGGCGAACCGGATCGTGCTCGGCAACGGTTCAAACGACGTGCTCGACATGGCGGCGCGCGCTTTCCTGGCGCCGGGCGCTTCGTCCGTGTATGCGCAGCACGCCTTCGCGGTGTATCCGATCGCGACGCAGACCGTGGGCGCGCGGGGCATCGCGGTGCCGGCGAAAAATTACGGCCACGATCTTGCCGCGATGCGCGCCGCGATCCGCGACGACACGCGCGTGCTGTGGATCGCCAACCCCAACAATCCGACCGGCACCTTCCTGCCGTGGGTGGAGATCGAGGCCTTCCTCGAAACCGTGCCGCAGCACGTGCTGGTGGTGCTGGACGAGGCCTACGGCGAATACCTTCCCACCGACGACCGCTGCGACACGCTGGCGTGGATCGGGCGTTTCCCCAATCTGCTGATCAGCCGCACCTTCTCCAAGGCCTATGGGCTGGCCGGCCTGCGCGTCGGCTACGGCGTCGGGCATCCCGACGTCATCGATCTGCTGAACCGGGTGCGCCATCCCTTCAACGTCAACGCACCTGCGCTCGCCGCAGCCGAAGCCGCGCTCGACGACATTGAATTCCTGTTGCGAAGCTATGCACTCAACAGCGCCGGTATGGCGCAGCTGGCGGCGGGACTGGCCGATCTCAACATCGACATCGTGCCGTCGAAAGGCAATTTCCTGCTGGCGAAAGTCGGCGACGCCGCGCGCATCAATGCCGAATTGCTGAAGCGCGGCGTGATCGTGCGGCCGGTCGCCAACTACGGCTTACCCGAATTCCTGCGCGTCTCGGTCGGTCTGGCCGGCCAGAACGCGCGTTTCCTCGATGTGCTGAAAGCCTGCCTGTGATCGTCGAAAAACTCGCCATCGTCGGCACCGGCCTGATCGGCGGTTCCTTCTCATTGGCCCTGAAAGAGGCGGGCGCAGTGCGCGAGGTGTTAGGGGTGGGGCGCAATCCGGCGAGCCTCGCTGTCGCGCTCGAACGCGGCCTGATCGACCGCGCCGTGAGCTGGACTGAAGCCGGGCAGGCCGACTGCATCCTGCTGGCGCTGCCGGTGGGCGAGACCGCAGCGGTGCTGCAGCAGCTCGCGCCGCATCTGAAGGCCGGCGCTATCATCACCGACGCCGGCAGCACCAAGCTCAACGTCATCACGGCGGCGCGCGCGGCGCTTGGAGCCCGTTTCGCCGATTTCGTGCCCGGTCATCCGATCGCCGGCTCCGAACAGAGCGGGCCCGGCGCTGCGCGTGCCGACCTGTACCAGGGCCGGAAGGTGGTGTTGACGCCGCAGCCTGATATTCGCGCCGACGCGCTCGCCACCGTGACGGCGCTGTGGCAGGCAGCCGGGGCGCAGATCGAGACGCTGGATGCCGACCTGCACGACCGCGTGTTCGCGGCGGTGAGCCATCTGCCGCACCTGGCGGCGTTCGCGCTGGTGGACGAGCTGGCGCAGCGTGCCGACGGCGATACCTTCTTCCGCTTTGCCGCGAGCGGCTTCCGCGATTTCACCCGCATCGCCGGCAGCAGTCCTGAGATGTGGCGCGACATCGCCTTGGCGAACCGCGAGGCGGTGTTGACCGAACTGGATGCCTACGTCGCCGCGCTGCAAACGCTGCGAAGCGCCGTATCGGCCGAGGACGCCGACGCCCTGCGGGCGATTTTTTCGCGCGCCCGCGAAGCGCGCAATCACTGGATGCACAAAAAAACCTGATGGAATTTATCGATCTACCCGCAAGCACCGCCGCGCGCGGCACGGTGCGACTGCCGGGCTCCAAAAGCATTTCCAATCGCGTCCTGCTCCTGGCAGCGCTGGCGAAAGGCACGACCATCGTGCGCGCGCTGCTCGACTCCGACGATACCCGGGTGATGCTCGACGCCCTGCGCGCACTGGGCGTGGGCGTGGCGCGGGTGAGCGATTCCGACGACTACGAGATCACCGGCGTGGGCGGGGCGTTCCCTGTGAAGCAGGCCGAACTCTTTCTTGGCAATGCCGGCACGGCCTTCCGCTCGCTGACCGCCGCATGCGCCCTGTCGGGCGGCGAATATGTGCTCAAAGGCGTGGCGCGGATGCACGAGCGGCCGATCGGCGATCTGGTCGACGCCTTGCGGAAGCTCGGCGCGCGCATCGACTATCTCGGCCAGGCAGGCTTTCCGCCGCTGAAAATTCATCCGGCGGAGATTGCCGGCGACACCACCGAAGTGCGCGGCAACGTGTCGAGCCAGTTCCTGACCGGCCTGCTGATGGCGCTGCCGCTGCGGCAGCGCAACACCACGATCGAAGTCGTGGGCGAGCTGATTTCCAAGCCCTATATCGGGATTACGCTGGCGATGCTGCGCCGCTTCGGCGTGGACATTGCGCGCAACGGCTGGCAAGGCTTCGGCGTGCCGGCGGCGGCGCGCTACCGGAGCCCGGGTGAAATCTGGGTGGAAGGCGATGCCTCGTCGGCCTCCTATTTCCTCGCCGCGGGCGCCATCGGCGGCGGCCCGGTGCGGGTGCAGGGCGTGGGCCGCGACAGTGTGCAGGGCGACGTGCGCTTTGCGGACGCGCTGGCGAAAATGGGCGCGCAGATCGACATGGGTCCGAACTGGATCGAGGCCAGTGCACCGCGGTCGGGCCGCCTGAAGGCGATCGACCTCGACTGCAACGCCATCCCCGATGCCGCGATGACGCTGGCGGTGGCGGCGCTGTTCGCAGACGGCACGACCACGCTGCGCAACATCGCCAGCTGGCGGGTGAAGGAAACCGACCGCATTGCCGCCATGGCGACCGAGTTGCGCAAGGTCGGCGCGACGGTGGAGGAGGGCGCGGACTTCATCCGCATCACGCCGCCGGAACACCTCATCCCCAACGCCGTCATCGACACCTACGACGACCACCGCATGGCGATGTGCCTGTCGCTGGTCTCGCTCGGCGGCGTGCCGGTGCGCATCAACGACCCGGCATGCGTGAACAAGACCTTCCCGACGTATTTCAAGATTTTTTCGAGTATTGCCCAATGAACGCCGGTTCCCTCCCCATCCCGGTCATCGCCATCGACGGCCCCTCCGCCTCCGGTAAAGGCACCGTGGCCGAGCGGGTGGCGACCGCGCTGGGTTTTCATTTCCTCGACAGCGGTGCGCTGTACCGGCTGACCGCGCTGTCAGCGATGAAGCACGGCGTGGCGCTCGACGACGAATCCGCTGTGGCGCAACTGGCGGCTACGCTGCCCGCCGCCTTCCACGATGGCGCAGTGTGGCTGGCGGAAGAAAACGTCACTGACGCCATCCGCGCCGAGGCGGTCGGCGAGGGCGCCTCGAAAGTGGCGGCCTTGCCGGCGGTGCGGGCGGCCTTGCTTGACCGCCAGCGCGCCTATCGCCAGGCGCCCGGTCTGGTGGCCGACGGTCGCGACATGGGCACCGTCGTGTTCGCCGACGCGGTGGCCAAGGTCTTCCTCACCGCCAGCGCGGAGGCGCGTGCCGAGCGGCGGTATAAGCAGTTGATCGAAAAGGGGAACTCTGCTAATCTCCCCGCCCTTGTTGCTGATATGCAGGCGCGCGATGCGCGCGACACGGCCCGCGCCGTGGCGCCGCTGAAACCCGCGGCCGATGCGCTGTTGCTCGATACCACCCAGATGGATATCGAGTCGGCGGTGCAGGCGGTGCTGTCGCACTATCAGCGCAAACAAGGCAATTGATTCGCCTCATTCTCGTGTCAGACCTGCGCCCGCAGGCTGGCGATGTGCAACTAACCCCGTCCTTACCGACGGACTGAAGGTTTTAATGTCTACTGCTACCGCTACTTCCGCCCCCGAGTCCATGGAAAGCTTTGCCGCCCTGTTCGAAGAATCCCTCGAACATCAGGAGATGCGTCAGGGCGAAGTCATCACCGCCGAAATCGTCGGCATCGATCACAATTTCGTCACGGTGAACGCCGGCCTCAAATCCGAGAGCCTGATTCCTGTTGAAGAATTCAAGAACGACCAGGGCGAGATCGAAGCCAAGGTCGGCGATTTCGTGTCGGTCGCCATCGAGTCGATCGAAGACGGCTTCGGCGCGACCAAACTCTCCAGAGAACGCGCCAAGAAGCTGGCCGCATGGCTGGATCTGGAAGCGGCGATGAACGAAGGCCGTATCGTCACCGGCATGGTGCAGGGCAAGGTCAAGGGCGGTCTGACGGTACTGGTGGGCGGCCTGCGCGCCTTCCTGCCGGGTTCGCTGGTCGACATGCGTCCGGTCAAGGACACCACCCCGTTCGAATACAAGGAAATGGAATTCAAGGTCATCAAGCTCGACCGCAAGCGCAACAACGTGGTGGTGTCGCGCCGCGCCGTGCTGGAAGAGACCATGGGTGCCGACCGCGAAGCCATGATGGAGAACCTGAAGGAAGGCTCCATCGTCAAGGGCGTGGTCAAGAACATCACCGACTACGGCGCGTTCGTCGACCTGGGCGGCATCGACGGCCTGCTGCACATCACCGACATGGCCTGGCGCCGCGTCAAGCACCCGTCCGAAGTGGTGCACGTCGGCCAGGAACTCGAAGCCAAGATCCTGCGTTACGACACCGAGAAGAACCGCGTCTCGCTCGGCATCAAGCAGCTGGGCGACGATCCGTGGGTCGGCATCGCGCGCCGCTACCCGCAGGGCACCCGCATGTTCGGCAAGGTCGCCAACCTGACCGACTACGGCGCATTCGTCGAAATCGAAGAGGGCATCGAAGGCCTGGTGCACGTCTCCGAAATGGACTGGACCAACAAGAACGTCAGCCCCTCCAAGATCGTGCAGCTGGGCGACGAAGTCGAAGTCATGGTGCTCGACATCGACGAAGACAAGCGCCGCATCTCGCTCGGCATGAAGCAGTGCAAGTCGAACCCGTGGGAAGACTTCGCGATGAACCACAAGAAGGGCGACAAGGTCAGCGGCGCGATCAAGTCGATCACCGACTTCGGCGTGTTCATCGGCCTGCCGGGCGGCATCGACGGCCTGGTTCACCTGTCCGACCTGTCGTGGAACGTGCCCGGCGAAGAGGCCGTGCGCAACTTCCGCAAGGGCCAGGACGTGGAAGCCGTGGTGCTGGGCATCGATCTCGAGCGCGAGCGCATTTCGCTCGGCATCAAGCAGCTCGAAGGCGATCCGCTGACCAGCTACGCGACCGGCCACGAGAAGGGCAGCATCGTCAAGGGCACGATCAAGACCGTCGAGCCCAAAGGCGCCACCGTACAGCTCGACAGCGACATGGAAGGCTATCTGCGCGCATCCGAAGTCTCGCGTGACCGCGTCGAAGACATGCGAAGCCACTACAAGGAAGGCGACGAAATCGAAGCCATGATCATCAACGTCGATCGCAAGAACCGCGTGATCAATCTGTCGATCAAGGCCAAGGACATGACCGAGCAGGATTCCGCGATGAAGAAATTCGCCGCCGAATCCGCCGCTGCAGCCACCGGTTCGACCAACCTTGGCGCGCTGCTGAAAGCCAAGCTCGACAACAAGAACGCCGAATAATCCATGACCAAGTCCGAGCTGATTGCTCAACTGGCATCGCGCCATCCGCAATTTTCGGTTGCGGATATCGAGATGGCGGTCAAGACGATCCTCGACGCGCTGGCAAAGAACCTGTCGCGCGGCGAGCGGATCGAAATCCGGGGCTTTG
Source organism: Pseudomonadota bacterium (assembly GCA_021821425.1). The sequence goes on along the minus strand of JAKACL010000019.1, from coordinate 8,361 downwards.
GCAGCTTCAGCCTGAGCTTTCGTCCCGCACGCATCGGCCGCAATCCAAAATCGGGGGAGCGTGTGCAGGTGCCGGCCAAGTATGTGCCGCACTTCAAGGCGGGCAAGGAGCTGCGCGACCGGGTGGATTTCCCGGTCTGACAGGCAGTGTGGACAGCAACATTTGAAAACGGCGCCCGCGGGCGCCGTTTTCTTTGGCGATTGGCGCCGCAAGCGTAAAATGGGCGAACTTTCTGGCGCACACTTATGAAAAACTTCACGCACTATCTGGGCCTGTTGGCAAAGTTGCTGGTGTTTCTGCTGGTGCTGGGCTTTGCGCTCAAAAACAGCCAATCGGTCGTGTTCTATTCCTACCTGGGCTATGTGTGGCAGGCGCCGCTGATCATCATGCTGGGCCTGGCGTTTTTCCTGGGCGCGCTGACAGGTGTGCTGGCCCTGCTGCCCACCCTGTTCAAGCTGCGTCGCGAAGCAGCGAAGAAGCCGCATCCGACTGAGCTGGATACGATCAGCCCAGTCACCGATATGCCGGTGGTGTGACGCGCCATGGAATTCGAGTTCTGGTGGCTGCTGGCGTTTCCCCTGTTTTTCGTACTGGGCTGGCTGGCGGCGCGCATCGATATCCGTCAGGTCGTCACCGAGTCGCGTGCGCTGCCCAACTCCTATTTCCGCGGGCTCAATTTTCTGCTCAACGAGCAGCCCGACAAGGCGATCGAGGCCTTTCTTGAAGTCGTCAAGCTCGAACCTGAAACCATCGACCTGCACTTTGCGCTGGGGGGGCTGTTTCGCCGCCGCGGCGAATTCGATCGCGCCATCCGCATGCACGAAAACCTGCTCGAGCGCGAAGGCCTGGCCGAGGAACAGCGCCTGCGCGCGATGGGCGAACTGGGCCAGGATTATCTGAAGGCAGGCCTGCTCGACCGCGCCGAACAGGTGTTCGGCAAGCTGCTGGAAACGCCGCAGCATGGGCTGGCGCGCACCTATCTGCTGGAAATCTACGTGCAGGAGAAGGACTGGCAGAAAGCCATCGACGCTGCGCGCCTGCTTGAGAAGGACACCAGCAAACCGCTCAATGCCGACATCGCCCACTTTCATTGCGAACTGGCGCTGCTGGAAGCGGCGAAGGGCGATCCCGAGGCCGCCGCAGCGCATCTGCAGCAGGCGCTCGCGGCCAACCGCCAGTCGGTACGCGCCAACCTGATGGCGGGCGACCTCGATGCGGCTGCGGGCAAGCACGAGGCCGCGATTGCCGACTGGCGCCTGGTCGAAACGCAGAGCGCGGCACACATGGCATTGGTGGTCGAACGGGTGCTCGGCAGCTATCGCCAGCTGGGGCGGCTGGCCGATGGCGTGCAGTGGCTGCGCGCACTGCACGCGCGGCACCCGTCGCAGGACGTGTTCAATGCGCTGTACCTCGCCGTATCCGAGGCCGAAGGCGCGGCCGCCGCCAGTCAGCTGGCGCGCGAGGAGCTACGCCGCAATCCCAGCCTGCGCACGCTGGATCGTCTGCTCGAAGCCCAGCTGATCAATGCCGAGCCCGACGATCGCGAACTGCTGCAGGTGGAAAAAACCCTGGTGGCGTCGCACAGCCAGCGCATGATGCGCTACCAGTGCGGCAGCTGCGGCTTCAAGGCCAAGCAGTTTTTCTGGCGCTGCCCGGCGTGCGGGCGTTGGGACAGCTTCGATCCGGAGCGGCGTGAGGGGGAAGGGTAGGGATCAGGGGCCAGGATTCAGGGATCAGGGAATAGGAATGACGCATAAGATTATCGTGGCACTGGATTTTCCGGACGCAGTTTCGGCGCTGGCGCTGGTGGAGCGGCTCGATCCGGCGCTGTGTCGGTTGAAGGTGGGCAAAGAGCTATTCACCGCGGCGGGGCCGGAACTGGTGCGGGCGCTGGGTGCGCGCGGCTTCGAAGTTTTTCTCGATCTCAAGTTTCACGACATCCCCAATACCGTCGCAGCGGCCTGCCGCGCAGCAGCCGGGTTGGGCGTGTGGATGATCAATGTGCACGCCTCGGGCGGGCGTCGCATGATGGTGGCGGCCCAGGAAGCGCTGGCGGATATTCCCCGGAGGCCGCTGCTGATTGCGGTGACGGTGCTGACCAGCATGCGCGCCGAAGACTTGAATGAAGTTGGCGTTGCCGATGCGCCGGCCGACCAGGTGCTGCGTCTAGCGCGCCTGACGCAGGCCTGCAAGCTCAATGGCGTCGTCTGCTCGGCGCAGGAGGCCGCGTTGCTGCGCGCAGACCTGGGCGCGGATTTCCGCCTGGTCACGCCGGGCATTCGTCCGGCCGGCGCTGCGGCGGGCGACCAGCGCCGCGTGACGACGCCGGCAGAAGCCTTGCGCTCCGGTGCGACCGATCTGGTGATCGGGCGCCCGATCACCGCCGCGGCCGATCCCTTGGACGCACTCAAACAGATTCAGGCAGACATACACAATATCTAGGGAGATGACGCTGTGAAGATCACTGTAATTGGAACGGGTTATGTGGGACTGGTCAGCGGGACGTGCCTCGCTGAAGTCGGCAACGAGGTATTGTGCCTCGACCTCGACCCGAAAAAAATCGAAACGCTCAAGGGCGGCGGCATCCCGATCTACGAGCCGGGGCTGGAGGACATGGTGAAGCGCAACGTCGCCGCCGGCCGCCTGCATTTCACCACCGACATCGAGGAATCGGTGGCCTTCGGCCAGATCCAGTTCATCGCCGTCGGCACCCCGCCGGATGAAGATGGCTCGGCCGACCTGCAGTATGTGGTCGCCGCCGCACGCAACATCGGCCGCCACATGACCGATTACAAGCTGGTGGTCGACAAGTCGACCGTGCCGGTGGGCACCGCCGACAAGGTGAAGGCGGCCTTGCAGGAAGAATTGGCCAAGCGCGGCGTCGGGATCGATTTCAACGTTGCCTCCAACCCGGAATTCCTCAAGGAAGGCGCGGCGGTGGACGATTTCATGAAGCCCGATCGCATCGTGATCGGCACCGACAGCGAGCGCGCCACCCAGCTGCTGCGCCAGCTGTATGCGCCGTTCCAGCGCAACCATGACCGCCTCACCGTGATGGATGTGCGTAGCGCGGAGCTCACCAAGTACGCTGCCAACGCGATGCTGGCGACGCGCATTTCCTTCATGAACGAACTCGCCGTGCTGGCCGAGAAGCTGGGCGCCGATATCGAGCAGGTACGCCACGGCATCGGCTCCGACCCGCGCATCGGCTATCACTTTTTATATGCCGGCTGCGGCTACGGCGGATCGTGCTTCCCCAAGGACGTGCAGGCGCTGCGGCGCACGGCACAGGAGAACGGCATCCCGTTGCGCGTGCTCGACGCGGTGGAGGAGGCCAACGACGCGCAGAAGCAGGTGCTGGTCAACAAGCTGACCGCGAAACTGGGCAAGGATCTGAAAGGCAAGCGCTTCGCGATGTGGGGCCTTGCCTTCAAGCCCAACACCGACGACATGCGCGAAGCCCCCAGCCGCAGCATGCTCGAAGCCCTGTGGGCGATGGGCGCCAGCGTGTCGGCCTACGACCCGGCGGCGATGGAGGAGACCCGCCGCATCTACGGCGAACGCGCCGACCTGCTGCTGGTCGACAGCCCGATGGATGCGCTGAAAGGCGCCGATGCGCTGCTGATCGTCACCGAATGGAAAGTGTTCCGCAGCCCCAATTTCGACACCATGAAGTCGCTGCTGAAGTCGCCGCTGGTTTTCGACGGCCGCAATCTATACGAGCCGCAGGCGATGCGCGAGATGGGTTTCGACTACCTGCCGATCGGGCGGCAGTGATCGCGTTGTCCCCGCGGCTGGTCGGCACGGCACACGACGTACAATGAAGCAGGTGGTCTGCATGAAATGGGGGCCGCTTTACCCGGCCGACTATGTCAACAAGCTCTATGGCATGGTGCGCCGCAACACCGAGGGGCCGCTGCGTTTCGTCTGCATGACCGACGATGCGCAGGGCGTTCGCGGGGAAGTGGAATGCATGCCATGTCCCGAGGTCGACGTGCCGCCGCCGCGCAATCGCACCGGCTGGCGCAAGATTGCGGTGTGGGCGAAGGAATTGCCCGGCATGGAAGGCGACTGGCTGTTTCTCGATCTGGACGTGATCGTGACGGGCTCGCTCGATGTGTTCTTCGACTACGAGCCCCAGGTGTCCTTCATCGTGATGCAGAACTGGACCCAGCCGGGCAAGGGCATCGGCAACACGTCGGTGTTCCGTTTCCGTGTCGGCGCCCACCCCTACATCTACGACCGGCTGGCGCCCGAGTTCGCCGACATCTACCGGCGATACCGGATCGAACAGACCTATATTTCGCGCACCGTCAGCGAAATGAAATTCTGGCCGGACGAATGGTGCGTGCTGTTCAAGACCCATTGCGTGCCGCCGATGCCGCAGCGCTGGTGGAAAACGCCGGTGCTGCCCGCCACGGCGCGCGTCGTGGCCTTTCCGGGCGTGCCCAATCCGCATGAGGCGGTACAGGGATTGTGGCCGGTCAAAAAGTGGTACAAGAAATTCTACAAGCACATCCGGCCCGCGAACTGGATTGCAGCTTACTGGAAAGAGTAGCGTGAGATGGCGCCATCAAAACGATTCAAAATCCGTTATGAATAAAGGCTTCCAGGAAAATCCCAAGTGAATTATTACTGTATAAATTTGAAGTCGGCCACCACCCGGAAATGCAAAATTTCCGAACAGGCACAGGCTGCATCAATCGATATCATTTTTATAGAGGCAATAGAGGGGAGCAGTCTGGATATCAATGCGACCTCTTCGTACAACAAATTAAAAAGATCGCGCTACATGTATGACATGGAGCCAAACGAAATAGCATGCACCCTGAGCCATCGTCTGGCGCTGGAAATCTTTCTGAATGATCCTTACCCCTATTGCGTAGTGCTGGAGGATGACGCGATTTTTCCTGAATCAATCGATGCGGACATTGCTCATTTGCTGGACAAAGTAAAAGGATTCGATTTGTTGAAACTCGAATCCAGGGACTCAAAGGGATATGAGATTGGCCAGGTCGGTGGGACTCGGATCATGCTTCCTCTCAAGGGCGGCAATGGGGCGACAGGAATCCTTTACGCAAAATCCGGCGCATGCAAGCTGCTGGCAAGTCTGGAAGATTTTTACTTTCCGTTCGATACCCATATTGGCCTTTCATGGCAATCGCGATTGTTGTGTGCAGCCTGCTGGCCTTCGCTCATCGCAGAAGATAAAAACAGTCAATCCAATATTGGTGGTCGCGTCGGCAGCAAGCGCAAGCCCGGGCTTTATTCCTGGATGCGGGCTCGATATGAGCGTGTTGCCCACTCGCTTATGAAAAGAATCCACTGCCTTGTTATCAAGCAACGAAAGACTATAAAAACCCAGAGTTTGATTGGTTGTGACTACCTATAGAAAGCCCTTTTGTATGTCACGGAATGAAGGCATGAATACTTACAAAACAATCGAGGATACCGTCGGCAACACGCCTCTGGTGCGGCTGAAGCGCATGCCGGGCGAGACGTCGAACACCGTGCTGGTCAAGCTTGAGGGCAATAACCCGGCCGGTTCGGTGAAGGACCGCCCGGCGCTGTCGATGATCGAGCGCGCCGAGGCGCGCGGGGAGATCAAGCCGGGCGACACATTGATCGAAGCGACCAGCGGCAACACCGGCATCGCGCTGGCGATGGCGGCGGCGATGCGCGGTTACAAGTTGATCCTGATCATGCCCGAGCACCTGTCGATCGAGCGGCGGCAGACCATGCGCGCCTTTGGCGCCGAATTGCAGCTGGTCAGCAAGGCCTCCGGCATGGAAGGCGCGCGCGACCTTGCGGTCGAAATGGAAAAGCAGGGCATCGGCAGGATCCTCGACCAGTTCGCCAACCCCGACAATCCCGAGGCGCACTACCGCAGCACCGGACCGGAAATCTGGCGCGACACCCAGGGCAGGATTACCCACTTCGTTTCCAGCATGGGCACCACCGGCACCATCATGGGCTGCTCGCGCTATCTGAAGGAGCAGAACCCGGCAATCCGGATCGTCGGCGTGCAGCCGACCGACGGCGCGCAGATTCCCGGCATCCGCAAATGGCCGGAAGAATACGTGCCGAAAATCTGCGACCCGAAACGCGTCGACCGCATGATCTACGTCAGCCAGGAAGACGCCGAGGAAACCACCCGTCGTCTTGCGCGCGAAGAAGGCATCTTCGCCGGCATTTCGTCCGGCGGCGCGTTGTGGGCGGCGCTGCAGCTGTCGAAGGAAGTCGAGAACGCGGTCATCGTTTCCATTGTTTGCGACCGCGGCGACCGCTATCTGTCCACAGGCGTATTTCCGGCCTGATGTAGCGTGGCCAAAACCAAGACGATCTACACCTGCACCGAGTGCGGCGGCCAGTTGCCCAAGTGGCAGGGCCAGTGCCCGGCCTGCAACGCCTGGAATACACTGGTCGAAACCATCGCCGAGTCGGCCAAGCCGCGCTTTGCCTCGCTGGCGGCGACGAGCACCGTGCAGATGCTGCATGAGGTGGAGGGCAGCGAGGAGTCGCGCATCGCCACCGACATCGGCGAGCTCGACCGCGTGCTCGGCGGCGGACTGGTGCCGGGCGGGGTGACGCTGATCGGCGGCGACCCCGGCATCGGCAAGTCGACGCTGCTGCTGCAGGCGATGGCCGGCCTGTCCGGGCGCATGAAGACGCTTTACGTCAGCGGCGAGGAATCGGCGCGCCAGGTCGCGCTGCGCGCGCGGCGGCTGAGCCTGCCCGAGACCAACCTGCCGGTGCTGCCAGAAATCCGGCTGGAGGCAATCCTCGCGCAACTTGCCGACCTGAAGCCCGACGTCGCCGTGATCGACTCGATCCAGACCGTGTATTCCGAAGCGCTGACGTCTGCCCCCGGGTCGGTGGCGCAGGTGCGCGAATGCGCCGCGCAGCTGACGCGCCACGCCAAGCAGACCGGCACCGCAATCATCCTGGTCGGCCACGTCACCAAGGAAGGCGCGATCGCCGGCCCGCGCGTGCTCGAGCACATCGTCGACACCGTACTGTACTTCGAAGGGGATACCGGCTCGTCGTTCAGGCTCGTCCGCGCGTTCAAGAATCGCTTCGGGGCGGTCAATGAAATCGGTGTGTTCGCAATGACCGAAAAGGGACTCAAGGGCGTGTCCAACCCATCGGCCATCTTCCTGTCGCGCCACGGCGAGCCGGTGCCCGGTTCCTGCGTGCTGGTGACGCAGGAAGGCACGCGGCCGCTGCTGGTGGAAATCCAGGCGCTGGTCGACGCCAGCCATGCGCCAAGCCCGCGTCGTCTGAGCGTGGGTCTGGAGCAGAACCGCCTCGCCATGCTGCTCGCCGTGCTGCACCGCCACGCGGGCATCGCCTGCTTCGATCAGGATGTGTTTGTCAACGCAGTGGGTGGCGTGAAGATCAGCGAGCCCGCCGCCGACCTCGCGGTGCTCGCCGCGATCGTCTCGTCGCTCAGAAGCCAGCCGCTGCCCGACAAGCTGGTGATGTTCGGCGAAGTGGGCCTGGCCGGTGAAATTCGCCCGGTGCAGCGCGGCCAGGAGCGCCTCAAGGAAGCCGCCAAATTGGGGTTTACCCAAGCCATCGTGCCTGCGGCCAACCAGCCCAAGCAGAAGATTGCCGGAATGACGGTGCATACGGTGCAGCGGTTGGACGAGGCGATCCAGCTTTTCCGTGAAAGCTGAGCGCGCTTCATCTTTATCTCCGTGGCTGAATGGTAAGGCCATCTCAGCGCCGCGAGATGGCCAGATGGGCAGTGGAAACCCGGGGCGCGAGCATTCGGCAGGCCTGTGCCGACTTCATGATCAGCCAGACCTGCTACCGCTACTGGCCGAAGCTGTCGGACGAGAATGCGGTGATCGCAGACTGGCTGGTGCGGCTGACCTACAACCAGAAGAACTGGGGCTTCGGCCTGTGCTTTCTGCACCTGCGCAATGTGAAAGGGTTCGGCTGGAACCACAAGCGCGTCTATCGCATTTACCGGGAGCTGGAACTGAATCTGCGGATCAAGCCCAAGAAGCGCATCGTGCGCGAGAAGCCGCAACCGCTGGCGGTACCGGACGCGATCAACCAGGTCTGGTCGATGGACTTCATGCATGACCAGTTGAGCGACGGCCGCAGCTTTCGGCTCTTCAACGTGCTGGACGACTTCAACCGCGAGGGTCTGGGGATCGAGGTCGATCTATCGTTGCCGGCGGCGCGCGTGATCCGAACGCTGGATCGGATCATCGAGTGGCGTGGCAGGCCGGCTGCGATCCGCTGCGACAATGGCCCCGAGTACATCAGCGGCGCGTTGCTGGCGTGGGCGGAAACGCGCCAGATACGCATTGAGCATATCCAGCCCGGCAAGCCGCAACAGAACGCCTA
>JAKACL010000235.1 GCA_021821425.1 Pseudomonadota bacterium | reverse complement strand
TCCTTCAGTTCGGCGCGCAGGGCGTCGAGGTCGGATTGGGCGTAAGCGGGAAAGGCAGTCGTCAGCGCGGCCGCGAGCAGGGTGACTCGAAACATGGTGAACTCCGTAAAAAAATGCATGGCGCCCGTCGACCATGCGGTCGGCGGGCATCGGGCTGTTTTTCAGACGGAGACGGGTGGCGCGCGTGCGGGCGCGTGGCGGATGAAGGGGCGGCCGAGCGGCAGCGCGGCGGCGGCCGGGACGACGAAAACGGCGGCTTCGGCCTGCGGGACGAAGACTTTGCCGGGCGCCGCGCCGCCCAGCTGGGCTTGCGCTACGCACAGCTCGCACGCGTGGTCGGGCACCGCGCCGTTCGGATCGAAGTGTTCCAGCGCATGGGCGAACGCCGCCACCTGCCCCAAGAGCAGGCACAGGGCGAGGAGCCAGGAGAGGACGCGGCGGGGCAGCATGGCGCGCATTCTACCCGCGTTTGTCGTGCGGCTCGACCGGCGGAACCGGGTCGTAGCCGTGGTCGCAGCCGGGACGGCAGCGGCCGATGCGCCGGGCGGCGAGCCAGCCGCCTTTCAGCGCGCCGTGTTTTTCGATCGCTTCCTTGCCGTATTCCGAGCAGGTGGGCAGGTAGCGGCATTGCCGCCCGAGCCAGGGCGACAGCGCGAGCTGGTAGCCGCGGATCAGGCCGACCAGCAGCTTTTGCGCGAGATTCATCGCGCCGCCCCGGCAGGCTGTTGTGCCGCGCCGGAAAAGTCGGCCAGCAGTCTGGCGACGAAGGCGGGGTCGAGGTCGCGCACGATGAAGACGAACCGGCTGCGATGATCGTCGTCCGGCCAGGCGTCGAGTTTGACTTCCGGATACAGCACGTGCTGCACGCCGTGCAGCACCACCGGCTGCGCTTCGCCCGCGAGGTTCACCAGGGCCTTGAAGCGCAGCAGGTTTTCGGCGCGAAACGAAGTCAGCATCGACAGCGCCGACTGCAGGCCGTAGCGGTCGACGGGCGCGTCGAGCACCACGGAGAAGGCCTGGATGCGTGCGTCGTGCAGGGCCGTCGCGGGCTTGCCGCCGAGCGCGCCGGCCTGGGCCGGCTGGTAGCGCTGCGGCTTCAGCCAGCGCGCGACTTCAAGCGACCGGGTGTCTGCGTTCCACAGCCCCAGGTTCTGGATCGACACGGGGTCGATCTCGCCCTGCGTCACGGTGAGTATGTCGGCGGCCGGGTTGAGCGCGGCCAGCCGCTCGCGCAGCGCGGCCACAGTGTCGGCGGACGCCAGATCGGTCTTGGTCAAGAGCAGCTTGTCGGCCACCGCCACCTGTTTCACCGCCTCGAAGTGTTCGTCCAGCTGGCCCATGCCAAACAGCGCGTCGACCGTGGTCACCACGCCGTCGAGGCGGAAACGCGCGCGCACCCAGTTGTCGTGCAGGAGGTTGTCGAGCACCGGCGCCGGGTCGGCGATGCCGGTGGTTTCGATGATGACGCGCTCGAACGGCGGGATGTCGCCCTTCTGCCGCGCCATCCACAGGTTCTTCAGCGTCGGCGAGAGGCTGCCCGAAATCGTGCAGCAGACGCAGCCGCCGGACAGCAGCGCCAGCGGGCCGTCCATTTTCTGCAGCAATTGGTGATCGAGCGCGACTTCGCCGAACTCGTTCATCAGGATCGCGGTGCGCGGCAGCGTGCGCACCAGATGATTGAGCACTGTGGTCTTGCCGCTGCCCAAAAAACCGGTGAGCAGGGTGATGGGGATAGGATCAGCGTCCTTCAGGGCGTCGGACATCGGGCGTGCGCCGGCGCGTGCCGGCGGGGTGGAGGCGTCAGGCGCGCAGCTTTTCCATCAATTCGTGGCGTTCCTGCGCCTCGATCGAGTATTCGGCGGTGGGGCGGGCCAGCAGGCGCGGCAGGCCGATGGGGTCGCCGGTTTCCAGGCACCAGCCGTATTCGCCGCTTTCGATGCGGGTCAGCGCGGAATTGATCTTCTTCAGCAGCTTGCGTTCACGGTCGCGCACGCGCTGTTCCAGCATGTGCTCTTCTTCCACCGTGGCGCGGTCGTTGGGGTCGGCGAAGTTCTCGTTTTCCTTCAGCGTGGCACCGGTATCGGCGGCATTGCTGAGCATTTCCTCGCGCAGGGCTTCGAGGCGCGTGCGAAAAAATGCCAGCTGGTCGGCATTCATATAGGCGGACGCCGGCATCTTGAGCAGGGCGGCTTCGGTCAGGGTTTTTGAGGCGGGCATCGAGACGCTCCATGAGTCGAACAATGGAAGGGTTACCGCCATCTTGCGGTGCGAAAGGGGGGCAGTCTGAACGTCCTCGGCCAAAGGCGCAAGTCGGCAGGAAAAACGCGGGCTGGCGACAGGGTCTTTTCCCCGGCGATTGCACCATAATGAAAGCCACGCGGTTTGCGGCCCCAGTGTGTCAAACCCAGTGGGGCCGCGGCAAGGAGGCAGGATGAGAGTGATCGGACTGCTGGCGGCGCTGCTGCTGGCGGGCTGCGCCGGGCCGGCCTCGCCGCATGACGGCTATCCGGGAGGCTGGGCGCTGCGGCTGGAGCGGGCGCTGGAAATTCCGCCCGGCGCGGCGACGGTACGGCTGCAATACGGGCGCCTCGTGCCGCGCAACGGCGTGCAGGAGCACGACCCGTTCTGCGTGGTGGAGTTGACCACGGTGCGCCCCGCGCCGCAAATCCTGCAGCCGGGGCGCTTCGAGGTGTGGCGGGTGACGCGCAGCATCGACACGGTGGCCGCGGCGGCGTCGCCTTTTCTCAAGGCGGGCATGATGGGACACGATCCCGCGCCGTCGCTGCTCTATTACAAGACGCGTTTCCAGCTGCGCGACCCGGCCCAGCCGAATCTGCTCGACATGACCTGCCTGTGGGACCAGATGGCGCCCGGCAACCGGCCTTTGATGCGTCACCTCACGCTGGACGAGATCCGATCCGCAGTGGGCGACTGGATGACCCTGATTCCCCCGAAGGAGCGCCTGTGAAGCCCGCCGAGACACGCATCGCCCCCGACACCCAGGTCAAGCTGTCGAACTGGGATGCCGACGACACCGACATCATCGGCAAGAATAAGAGCGACGCTCGCGAACGCCTGGATACTTACCGGGCCGAACTGGAAACGCTGCAGGAACTGCTCTACGCCGAGGGCCGCCACACGCTGCTGATCGTGCTGCAGGCGATGGACACCGCCGGCAAGGATTCCACCATCCGCCACGTGTTTCAGGGCGTCGACCCGCTGGGCGTGCGCGTCGCCAGCTTCAAGGCGCCGACGCCGTACGAGCTGGGGCGCGATTACCTGTGGCGGGTGCATCACCATGTGCCGGGCAAGGGCGAAATCGGCATTTTCAACCGCTCGCACTACGAGGATGTGCTGATCACGCGCGTCAACGGCTGGATCGATGCGGCCGAATGCAAGCGCCGCTATCGGCAGATCAACGACTTCGAACGGATGCTGGCGGAAACCGGCACGACCATTCTGAAGTTCTATCTGCACATCTCGAAGGACGAGCAGAAAAAGCGCCTCGAGGAACGGCGCGACAATCCGAAGAAGCAATGGAAATTCCATCCCGAGGACCTGGCCGTGCGCGCGCAGTGGGACGACTACCGGGATGCCTAGATCGGAA
>JAKACL010000234.1 GCA_021821425.1 Pseudomonadota bacterium | reverse complement strand
TGGCGCACGGTGTCGGTGAAACGCACCTTGTAGCCGACACGGGCGCCAAGTTCGCCGCCGAGCTCCTGCGCGATGCGCGCCGCCACCGAGCGCGCAGCGATGCGGCGCGGCTGGGTACAGCCGATCAGTTTGCCGGGTTTCGCCGTCCCGGATGCAGACTGCGCCTCCAGGCACATCTTCGGAATCTGCGTGGTCTTGCCGGAACCGGTCTCGCCGCACAGGATCAGCACCCGGTGCTTTTGCAACGCGGCGAGGATGTCGTCGCGGCGGGCACTGACCGGAAGGTCGGGATAAGCAATCCGACCCGGCAGGTCGGGATAGGCCATGTGCAAGGGACTACTTGTTCCGGATGTATTTGACGTCATCGAAGGTTTCGAGCCAGGCCGGCCGGTACACGGCCATCACGGTGATGGCCATGCCGGTGGAAAATGCTTCGGCCCAGCTGATCAGCAGGGTGGCATACGGGGTGTAGTGGGTGAGCAGGTAATCGAGCGAATACACGCCGGCGACGGACATCAGCGCCGTGGTGACAAGGCCGATGGCGGCGACCGACAGGGCCGCACCGAAAAAGCCGTTGCCCAGCACGTAGACGAAAAAATGATTCGGCAGCTTCCATTCCAGCACGCGGTACACGCTCCAGCTCACCGCCGCCGGCAGCGCGGCCGCCAGCAGGGCGTCGACGCCCAGCGCGTTCCAGCTGCCGCGCCCGAAGGCCGCGTTCGCCAGCAGAATCAATACGCCGGCAAAGGAGGCGCGCCAGAAGCCGAACATCAGCGTCAGCGCCGCCATGCCATACAGATGAAACGCGAGCCCCGGCTGGATGCCTGTACGGATCTGCCACAGCGCCAGCAGCGCCACGGTGGCGGCCAGAAACAGGTTCAGCTTTGAGGGTTCGGCCAGGCGGCGCCAGTCGCCCGACATCAGCCAGCGCCAGGCCAGGAAGGCCAGCCCCAGCCAGCCGATCAGATAAAAGGATTCGGGCAGGACGGATGCAGCCAGCCCCGGCGCGGTAAAATTCATGGGCGGATTTTACGCGATGCGCCGGTCCGCACCCTTAAATCGAATGTAAGCGAGCCCACGCCATGTCCGCTGCAAAATCCGCTCAAGCCCCGCTCCGCGACGAGGAAATCGATCAACTGGCCGAGCTGGTCGACCTGATCGATGAGCGCATCGACGTGCCGCTTTCGCTGGAAGGGCTCGACGGCTTTCTGACCGCGCTGGTGTGCAGCCCGCGTGCCATTCCGGCGGACGAATTCTTTCCGGTGCTGCTCGACCGCACCGACGGGCTGACGACGATCTTCGAGGATGCAGCAGACGAGGCGCGTTTTCTGGCGCTGTTCGAGCGCCGCCGCAACGAGATCGCCCGTGCGCTCGCCGCGCCGATCGAGAACCTGGCCGACCCCAAGGCACTGTCGCCCCTGGTGATGGACTGGGACGGCCTCTTGGCCGAGCTGCCGCCGGGCGAGGCCGCGCAACTGAAGGACGCCGGCATCCCGCCCTATGCCCAGCTATGGGCCGGCGGCTTCCTGCTGGCAGTGGAATATTGGGAGGACGAATGGAACCTGCCCGCCGACAGCAAGGACGAAGCCTTCGTCGACGAGGTGCTCGACCCCTTCTATGTGCTGGCGGCGCCGCTCGACGAACTCACCCCGGAAGAACGTGACACCCGCCGCGAAGATCACCTCGCGCTGGCCCTGTGGGGCGCCTACGAGCTGCGCGAATTCTGGCTCGACCGTGGCCAGGCGTCGCGCCACTGATGATTTGTAATGTGCATCTTGTAACCTGCATCCCGCTATGAAACTCGTCCTCTTCGATCTCGACAACACCCTGCTCGCCGGCGACTCCGACTACGAGTGGGGGCAGTTCCTCATTGCCAAGGGCGCGGTCGACGGTCCCCACTACGAAGCCAAGAACCAGGCGTTCTACGAGGACTACAAGGCGGGGCGGCTCGACATCTACGCCTTCCTTGCGTTTGCGCTGCGTCCGCTCGCCACCCACCCGCGCGCGCAGCTCGACGCCTGGCGCGCCGAATACGTGGAAACGCGCATCCGGCCGATGATCCCCCAGGCCGCGCGCGACCTGGTCAACAGGCACCTCGACGAAGCCGACCTGGTTGCCGTCATCACCGCCACCAACAGCTTCGTCACCGGACCGATCGCGAAAGAATTCGGCATTGCCCACCTGATCGCCACCGACCCCGAGGAAATCGACGGCCGCTTCACCGGCGAAGTCGCCGGCACCCCCTGCTTCCGCGAAGGCAAGGTGGTGCGCCTCGAGCACTTCCTCGAAGCCCACGGCACCCGGCTCGACTGCCTCGATACCAGCTGGTTCTACAGCGATTCGCACAACGACCTGCCGCTGCTGGAAAAAGTGCAGCATCCGGTTGCCGTCGACCCCGACCCCACGCTGCGCGCCCATGCCGAAGCGCATGGCTGGCCGGTGATTTCGCTGCGCGCCTGATTGTGAACCGCCCCTGACTGCTGCCACAGACCGTCCCGCCATGTCCGCCTCCACCACCCTTGCCGAAAGCGTCGCCCAACAGCGCGAAGCGCTGGCCAACCTGCTGCGTGAACCGCTGGCGCAGGCGGCCGAGGCCTGCAGCCTCGCGTGGCCGAGCCGCGGCGGACTCAATGCCGCGCTGACGCATGCGCTGACGACGATGCCCGCGTGCAAATACCTGTACGCACTGGACACCCACGCGATCCAGCTGTCCGACAACATCAGCCGCGAAGGCCTGATCGAGACCGACTACGGTCGCGACCGCTCGGACCGCCCCTATATGAACGAGGCGGTGCCGAACCAGGGCTTCCTGCTGTCCCAGGCCTACATCAGCCTGCGCGCCAAGCGGCCCTCACTGACCGCGATCCAGATCGTGCGCAACGACGACGGCCAGGTGCTCGGCTTCGTCGGCGCCGACTTCGACCTGCGCGACCTGCCGATCACCGCCAAGCTGTACGACGAGCCCACCTACTGGCGCCAGATCAAGGGCGATCCGGCGATCCGCAGTGCAGTGTTCCACCAGACCCGCATCGACAGTCAGATGGATCTCAACCTCGACACCGTCATCGGGGTGATGGAAGAACTGATGACCGACCACGGCGTCTTCCACGGCAAGCTGCATTTTTCCAGCAGCCGCGCCACCGTGTGGCTGGTCGACGATCCCTATCGCTACCGGCTGCTCGATATCCAGGCGCTGACCGACCCCGACACCTGCCTGATCTACCCGCACGTCGACTATCCGGCCAACGCCCTGGTGCCGAAGGACAAGATCCGCCCGGTGCTCGACGCGCTGCGCGCGCTACGCTTCATGGACGAGACCTTTTACCTGCGCTCGGGCTCGCTCAACATCTTCAACGGCATGGTCGGCCTCACCTTCTCGTGCGACGGCTCGCACTACCTGCCATGGGACGAATTTCTCAGCAAGGGCTACGATTTCTGGGCGCCCGACAAGCAGGGTGGGCAGAGCTGCCCGGTCTGAACGGCACAGGCTAGGCAGCACCCCGGCTAGCCGGTAGCGCTTTGCACACAGAGGGCAAGACGTTCGAATAAATCGAATTAAGAAGACCCGAGGCCACCGGAATCGTGCCGGCCGCACAATTGATTGCAGCTCTCCGCAGTACG
>JAKACL010000018.1 GCA_021821425.1 Pseudomonadota bacterium | reverse complement strand
TTCGTGCAGGCCCACGCCCTCGAACAGCTGGGCGCCGCGGTAGCTGGCCACCAGCGAAATGCCCATCTTGGACAGCACCTTGTACAGGCCCTTGTCCATGCCCTTGCGGAAGTTGCCCAGCGCCTTGTCGAGGCCGGGCTTGATCTCGCCGGTCTTCACGAATTCGCCAATCACCTGATAGGCGAGGTAGGGATAGATCGCGGTCGCACCGTAGCCGATCAGGCAGGCATAGTGGTGCGGGTCGCGCACGGTGCCGGTTTCGACCACGATGTTGGCGTTGCAGCGCAGGCCGGCGGCGATCAGCGCATGGTGCACGCTGCCCACGGCGAACAGCGCGTGGATCGGCAGGCGATCGCGGGCGATGTTGCGGTCGGACAGGACGAGGATGACCTTGCCTTTGCGCACGGCGTCGACGGCGCGCGCGGTCAGCGCCCGGATCGCGGCTTCCAGCGTGGTTGCCGCCGGGTCGTAATGCAGGTCGAGCACGACATGGGCAAACGCCGGGTCGTTCAGGTTCAGCAGCTTGTCGAAGGCCTCCTTCGACAGCAGCGGGGTGTGCACTTCGACCCGGTGCGCGTGCGCCGCGGTTTCCTCGAACAGGTTGCGCTCGGGGCCGAAGCTGGTGTTGAGCGACATCACGATCGCCTCGCGGATCGGGTCGATCGGCGGGTTGGTGACCTGGGCGAACTGCTGGCGCAGGTAGTCGAAGGGCGAGCGCACTTTCTGGGACAGCACCGCCATCGGCGTGTCGTCGCCCATCGAGCCGATCGCCTCGGCGCCGTCCTCGGCGAGCACGCGGATGATCTGGTCGCGTTCCTCGAAGCTGACGTTGAAGAGCTTCTGGTGCGTCAGCAGGCTCGCCGCGTCCATCACCGGCAGGTCGGCGTCCTGGTTGATCGACAGCTCCAGCTTGACCGCGCTGGCCTTCAGCCATTCGCGGTAGGGCTGCGCGCCCTTCAGTTCGTTGTCGATGTCTTCCGGCATCAGCAAACGGCCGGTGTTCAGGTCGGCGGCGATCATCTGGCCGGGCTTGACGCGGCCCTTGCGCTCCACGTTCGCCGGATCGATCTGCCACACGCCGACTTCGGAGGCGATGGTGAGGATGCGGTCCTTGGTCAGCACCCAGCGCGCGGGCCGCAGGCCGTTGCGGTCGAGCGTGCAGACCGCGTAGCGGCCGTCGGTCAGCACCACGCCGGCGGGGCCGTCCCACGGCTCCATGTGCATCGAGTTGTATTCGTAGAAGGCGCGGATGTCGGGATCCATGGATTCGACGTTCTGCCAGGCCGGCGGAATCACCAGGCGCAGCGCGCGGAACAGGCCCGCGCCGCCCATCACCAGACCCTCGACCATATTGTCGAGGCTCATCGAATCGGAACCCTTGGTGCCTACAATGGGACGGATGTCGTCCATGTTCGGGATCAGCGGGGTTTCGAACTTCTGTTCGCGGGCGCGGCTCCAGTTGCGGTTGCCCTGCACCGTGTTGATCTCGCCGTTGTGCGCGAGGTAACGGAACGGCTGCGCCAGCCGCCACTGCGGCCAGGTGTTGGTGGAGAAGCGCTGGTGGAACACGACCAGGCTCGACGCGAAGCGCGCGTCGTTGAGGTCGGGGTAGAACACCGGCAGGTTGTCCGGCATCACCAGGCCCTTGTAGCTGATCACGCGGCACGACAGCGTCGGCAGGTAGAACACCGGGTCGCTCGCTTCCAGCGCCTTTTCGGCGCGGCGGCGCGCGATGTAGAGCTTGCGTTCGAAATCGTCCTCGCTCAAGCCCGCGTCGTTAATATCCGTGGCCGCGTTGACGAACACCATTTCGATATGCGGCAACGAGGCCAGCGCGGATTCGCCGCACACCGATGAATCGGTCGGCACCAGGCGGAAGCCGGCGACCGTCAGGCCCTGCGCCTCGAGTTCGGTTTTCAGCGTGGTGCGCGCATGCGCCTGCGGTGCCGCATCGCGCGACAGGAACAGCAGGCCGGCGGCATACAGTTCCCCCAGCGCAAAGCCGGCTTCGTCCGCCACCGCGCGCAGGAAGGCATCCGGCTTCTTGAACAACAGGCCGCAGCCGTCGCCCGACAATCCGTCGGCGGCGATCGCGCCGCGGTGCGTCATGCACGCCAGCGAGCCGATCGCGTTCCGCACCAGCGTATGGCTGGGCTGATTGTCGATCTGCGCAATCAGGCCGAAGCCGCAGCTATCCTGTTCGAAGTCGGGCGAATACAGCGTCCCGTCCAGCCAGCGTTGTCGTTCCATGGTTCCGTATGCTCAGGCAACAGCGGCCTGCCCAGGGGCAAGCCGCAAAATTCAAGCGAAAAGTGCGGCATTTTAATCCCTCGGGCCGCATGCGGCAATGATTGCCTGCGGCAAGGCCTTGCCGGGGCAAGGGTTTCCGCAGCGTTCAGGGCTGAACATGGGAGTGCCAGGGTGCACGGAAATTCCGCCGGCCCGAACGATGCGCCCGCCCATCCGGCCCAGTGCCGCTACCCGATTCGGTGCGTGCGGCGGCCTGGGGTAGGCTTGCGGCATGACCGACGTCAACCCCCCCGCCATCCTCAGCCCGCATTGACGCCCCCGAACCGCTTGAAGTCGACGTGGTGATCGAAGTGCCGCGCGGCAGTTTTCTGAAGCGCGGCGCCACCGGCCACATCGATTTCGTCGCGCCGCTTCCGTGTCCGTTCAACTATGGCGCGGTCCCGAACTATCTGGGGCTCGAGGGCGACCTGCTGGATGCGCTGGTGCTCGGCCCGCGCCTGCCGCTCGGCACCCGCATACGGGTCAGGGCATGGGGCGCGATCACGCTGACCGACCGCGGTATGGTGGACGACAAGCTGGTGTGCAGCGTCCAGCCGCCGACCGCCGCAGAGAAAGACTTCGTGCTACGGTTCTTCCACTTCTATGCCAAGTGCAAGGGCGTGCTCAATTTTCTGCGCCGCCGTCCCGGACGCAACGCCTGCGAAGGCTGGCGCACGGCCGCCCAGGCCATTGCCCGTGCCCGGCCGCGGCAGGATTCGTGGCAGGGCCCGCCGGTCAAATACTGATCGGGTTTGCCTATCCTGCTAAAAGAAGCCAATCGGACGGGTCAATAAGACAGTCGGCAAGCGCGGCATCAAGAGCAATGCGGACATGCCAATGCTGAAGGATGTCGCCAGCCCAGTTTTCACGTCACGTCGAGGGGCATCTGTAAGCCATCGCAGCCAGGTCATAGCCGCGACAATCAGGTTTACCTGGTATCGGTTTTCAGGCCCGCCCCATAATTTAGTGCGGTGGTGAACTACCCATCAACGAGCCAACAGAAAATAAATCATTATTTATCAATTAGTTATTGTTTTTTTGGATCGATATTCCAATGTGTAGTCAACGACCCGTCAACGAAATCGTTACACCCAGAATGGCACATACTTTCTGAGTTTGATCGCGGCTGCTTCGTCGTGGAGCTTGATTGCGTCATCCTCAAGAGCTTCCCGAATATAACGGGACACCATGGATTTGTTGGCGGGCTCAATTCCTAACCGCTCCCGCAGAGAGGTGTTGGTCATGTATTCCCCGTTCACATACTTCAAACAGGCATGGAGATAACAGGTTCGGACACGATCCGCTTTGTCCATTCGGTTCAAAGGGCGGGGCGCGAACAGTACCGCTCGGACCGAGTCGACGGTGCTTTCAAACTTGGGCGCCGGCAACTGGTAATACTCGGTCTGGAAAACCACCTTGTCGACCCCACTGCCACGTTCCTCGCAGATGCCAACCCGACGTAGCAGAGAGGCCAGTGCCTCATTACGCGATTTGGGTGGGGTGTCAACGAATCGCTGCGTGTCCACGAGAGGCAGACCAGGATTGGTGATCTCGATACGGTCGTCGAATATCTCCACCATCGGACCGGAACCAGTAATAAAGAAGTCTTGGTGGATAAGCGCATTCGCCACCAACTCTCGTACTGCCAATTCAGGATACATGGGTACAGTCTTACGTAACGCCTGCTCGATCACCTCGTTGGATGGCAGCAGGCCATTGATGAAACCAATCAATCCTTCAAAGCCGTTGGCATAACCCTTGGCCCCAACCTGTTCCTTGATCGTTTCGACACGGCTGCTGCCCCGGTATTGAATCACACGCATGGCCTTGCGTTTAAGGGAGGGGGGCCAAACTGAGCCTCACCAGCCCTGGGTCGCTTGTGCCGCGGCCCCTTCCTGCCAGTGGAAAAGAAAAACCCCTAGCTTCCGCTAGGGGTTTTGAGAAGCGCCTTCCGGCAGGAACGATTATCTTGCACTTTGATTTGGAACGATATTTTTGCATCCGACGCAAAAATATGCTCCCTGTTCCATGATAAAGGAGTGCTGTGATATGTGTGGTGGAGAGGAGGAGGATCGAACTCCCGACCTCCGCATTGCGAACGCGGCGCTCTCCCAGCTGAGCTACCCCCCCGACGGTGCGAATTATAGCTTTAGCGATGCGGGGCGGGAAGGGTGGTGCGGCGGGCGGTGAGGCGTTCAGGAAGATTGGGCAGCAGACGGGCGGCCAGCCAGCCGAGCAGGACGCCGCCGCTGTTGGCCAGCGCGTCGAGCAGGTCGGGTTGGCGGGCTGGGGTGAGGCCTTGCAGCAACTCGATGGCGACGCCGAACAGCACCACGGCGATCGCGAGTTTCCAGCGTTGCCGGATGACGAGCTGTGCCCACCAGAATGTCAGTACGGCATAGCCCGTCAGGTGCACGATCTTGTCGGCGTGGCCGCTGCTGCTGTCCAGCGCGGGCGGCATCAGCGAGACCACCAGGGTGAGGGCGATGCCGAGCCAGCCGAGCACGCGCCATGTGTGTTCGATCATGCCTGCCCTGGTGTGGGTTGACGCTGCGCCCAGCGCAGCATGAGGATGCCGGCGACGATCATCGGCAGCGACAGCCATTGCCCCATGGAGAGCCCCAGCCCCAAGAGGCCAAGGAAGCTGTCGGGTTCGCGGGTGAATTCGGCCAGAAAGCGGAACGCTCCGTAGCCGATCAGGAACACGCCGGAAATCGCGCCAACCGGGCGCGGCTTGCTGGAATACCACCACAGGATGACGAACAGCAGCAGACCTTCGCCGGCGAACTGGTACAGCTGCGAGGGGTGGCGCGCGATGCCGTCCGCCGCCTGCGGGAAGACCATGCCCCACGGCAGGTCGGTGGCGCGGCCCCACAGCTCGCCGTTGATGAAGTTGCCGAGCCGCCCGGCGGCGAGCCCCAGCGGCACCAGCGGGGCGATGAAGTCGGTGACGGCGAGCCAGCGCAGCTTGTGGCGGTGGGCGAACAGCGCCATCGCGATGATGACGCCGAGAAAGCCGCCGTGAAAACTCATGCCGCCTTCCCACAATTTGATGATGTCGAGCGGGTTGGCCAGGTAGTCCATCGGCTTGTAGAAGATCACATAGCCGAGCCGGCCGCCGGCGATGACGCCGAGCACACCGTAGAAGAGGGCGTCGTCGAGCATTTTCTGCGTCCACCCCGACCACGGCCGGTGCGCGATGCACCAGCGCCCGAGCAGGATGACCTGGGCAAACGCCAGCAAATACATCAGGCCGTACCAGTGGATGGCGACAGGGCCGAGTTGCAGGGCGACGGGATCGAATTGCGGATGAACGAGCATGTTTTAGGAGTGGGGGCTAGGAGTGAGGGGCTAGGGATTTGGCGAAGCGCCCGGGTAAAATGGCCGACTGATTATAGATTGCCTGAGTGACCATCATGCCCGACTACCGTTCCTGGACCACCACCCGCGGCCGCAACATGGCCGGAGCCCGCGCATTGTGGCGCGCCACCGGCATGAAGGATGGCGACTTCAACAAGCCCATCATCGCGATTGCCAACTCGTTCACCCAGTTCGTGCCGGGGCATGTGCACCTGAAGGACATGGGCCAGCTGGTGGCGCGCGAGATCGAGGCGGCGGGCGGCGTGGCGAAGGAATTCAACACCATCGCGGTCGACGACGGCATTGCGATGGGCCACGGCGGCATGCTGTATTCGCTGCCGAGCCGCGACCTGATCGCCGACTCGGTCGAGTATATGGTCAACGCGCACTGCGCCGACGCGCTGGTGTGCATTTCCAACTGCGACAAGATCACGCCGGGGATGCTCAACGCCGCGCTGCGCCTGAACATCCCGACGGTATTCGTGTCCGGCGGGCCGATGGAAGCGGGCAAGGTGGTGTGGGAATCCAAGACCATCAAGCTCGACCTGGTCGACGCCATGGTGTCGGCGGCCGATGCGAAATTCAGCGACGAGAAGGTCGACCAGCTCGAACGCTCGGCCTGCCCGACCTGTGGCTCGTGCTCCGGCATGTTCACCGCCAACTCGATGAACTGTCTGACCGAAGCGCTGGGCTTAAGTCTGCCCGGCAACGGCTCGCTGCTCGCGACCCACGCCGACCGGCGGAACCTGTTCCTTGCCGCCGGCCGCCTGATCGTGAAGAACGCGCGCCGCTATTACGACGACGGCGACACCCGCGTGCTGCCACGCGCGATCGCCAGCTTCGACGCGTTCGAGAACGCGATCGCGCTCGATATCGCGATGGGCGGCTCGACCAATACCGTGCTGCATCTGCTGGCCGCCGCGCATGAAGCGGGCGTCGATTTCACGATGCAGGACATCGACCGCATGAGCCGCCGCGTGCCGCATCTGTCGAAGGTCGCGCCGTCGATCCAGACCTACCACATGGAAGACGTGCACCGCGCCGGCGGCGTGATGGCGATCCTCGGCGAGCTCGAGCGCGGCGGCCTGATCCACCGCGAGGTGCCGACCGTGCTGATGAAGTCGCTGGGCGAGCAGATCGACGTCTACGACATTCGCCGCACCAGCGACAAGGACGTGCGCGACTACTACCGGGCCGCGCCCGGCGGCGTGCCGACGCAAACGGCGTTCTCGCAGGACCGCCGCTTCGCCAAGCTCGACGACGACCGCGTCAACGGCTGCATCCACGACCTCGAGCACGCCTACTCGAAGGAGGGTGGGCTGGCGGTGCTGTACGGCAACCTCGCGCTGGACGGCTGCATCGTCAAGACGGCCGGCGTCGACGAGAGCATCTGGAAGTTCTCGGGACCTGCGCGCGTATTCGAATCGCAGGATGCCGCGGTCGAGGCCATCCTCGGCGACCGCATCGTTCCCGGCGACGTCGTCGTGATTCGCTACGAAGGCCCGCGCGGCGGCCCCGGCATGCAGGAAATGCTGTACCCGACCTCGTACCTGAAATCCAAGGGCCTCGGCAAGGCCTGCGCCTTGATCACCGACGGTCGTTTCTCCGGCGGCACCTCGGGCCTGTCGATCGGCCACGCCTCGCCGGAAGCGGCTGAAGGCGGCAACATCGGCCTGGTCGAGGAAGGCGACACGATCGAGATCGACATCCCCAATCGCAGCATCAACGTTGCCGTGAGCGATGTCGAACTCGAGCGCCGCCGCGCCGCGATGGACGCGAAAGGCGCGCAGGCGTGGAAGCCGGTCAACCGCGTGCGCGTAGTGTCGCCTGCGTTGCGCGCCTATGCCGCAATGACGACCTCGGCCGCATTTGGCGCAGTGCGCGATGTCAGCCAGGTCGAACACCCGACCGAAGCGCAGATGCACGCCGACCCGCTGGCGCGCTTTGCCATCCCCGGCCAGCTGGGTTTCCGCGTGGGCGCCGGCGGCCTCACCTACGTCGACATCGACAACCACGGCGGCCGCGCGACGATCTGTTTGCAGGGTGCGCACGTCGTCAGCTTCCGTCCCAAATCGCAGCACACGCCGGTGGTGTGGGTGTCCGACGCCGCCAAATTCGCGCCGGGCAAATCCATCCGCGGCGGCGCGCCGGTCTGCTGGCCGTGGTTCGGCGCGCATGCCAGCGAAGCGTCATTCCCGGCGCACGGCTTTGCACGCACCGTGGACTGGAGCGTGACCGGCACGCGCCGTCGCAACGACGCCAAGACCGAGATCACCTTTGAGCTCGTCGACAACGCGCAGACCCGCGCGCAATGGCCGCATGCCACGCGGCTGACGCTGACCGTGGCGGTGGGCGAGAAGCTGGAGATGTCGCTCGCCACCACCAACACGGGCGATTCGCCGGTGCAGATCGGCGAGGCGTTGCACACCTATCTGCAGATCAGCGATATCGGCACGGTCAAGGTCGAAGGTCTTGAAGGCTGCGACTACCACGACAAGGTCGACAATTTCGCGCGCAGGAAGCAGCAAGGCGTAATTGAATTCAATGGCGAAGTCGACCGCGTCTACGTCAATACGCCGGCCGACTGCGTGATCGAGGACGCCGGCCTCAGGCGCCGTATCCGCATCGCCAAGACCGGCTCGCAGTCCACCATCGTGTGGACGCCGTGGTCCGAAAAGGCCGATAAGATGGGCGACATGGGCCGCGGCAAGTCGGGCGCCGGCTGGCGCGAAATGGTCTGCGTCGAATCGGCCAATGCGATGGACAACGTTGTCACCGTGGCGCCGGGCGAGACCCACACGCTGGCGGCGACGTACAGCGTCGAGGCACTGTAATACAACGCTGCAATCACAAATGGAGGCAGCATGCGCGTGATTCTGGTGGCCAACCCCAAGGGCGGCAGCGGCAAGTCGACACTGTCGATCAACCTCGCCGGCTATCTGGCCTCACAGGGCAAGCGGGTGGCGATGCTGGACCTTGATCGCCAGAAATCCGCCACCCAGTGGCTGGCGATACGCGGTGCGGGCCTGCCGGAAATCGAACTGCTGCGCGAAGGCCAGAAAGGCGACAGCGACTGGCTGGTGATCGATTCGCCGGCCGGACTGCACGGCAAGAATCTCGAGCGTGCGCTGAAGCTCGCGCACAAGGTGGTGGTGCCGATTGCGCCGTCGCTGTTCGACATTCGGGCCAGCCAGGAATTTCTGGCCGCGCTGCATGCCGAAAAGGCGGTGCGCAAGGCGCATGCTTTCGTCGCCGTGGTCGGCATGCGCGTCGATCCGCGCACCCGCGCCGGGGTCACGCTGGAGCAGTTCATGGCGCAGCAGGATCTGCCGGTGCTGGCGCATCTGCGCAACACCCAGCATTACGTCAACGCCGCGTTCGAGGGCAAGAGCCTGTTTGATTTGCCGCCGCATATCGCCGAACGCGATATCGAGCAGTGGCAGGGGCTGATCGACTGGCTGGAGGCTTGAGTTTTCGCGCGCTGCGCGCGCCCAAACCGGTTTAATGCGTGGTCGGCTTCATCAGATTGACCACCTGCGGCTTCACCACGCTCTTGGTCGACGAGCACGAGCCGTCTTCCTGCACGCCGAGCTGGCGCTCGGCTTCGGTCAACAGGTTGATCACGTCCACGTAGAACTTGTCGTTCGCCATCAGGCGCGCGGTGCGGCCGCCCTCGTTGGTGGCGAGCACGTCGGCGCCGTTGTTGATCAGCCATTCCACCACCGGGGCGTCGCCGCCGCCGGCGGCCAGCATCAGCGGCGTGATGCCGAAGAAGATGCGCGCGTCGAGCGCGGCACCCGCTTCGTGTAACACTTCGATGACTTCCACGTAGCCACGCTCGGTCTCGCCGTTGTAGGCGGCCTTGGCGAGTGCGGTCCAGCCCTGCGGCGACTGCGCGTTGACGTCGGCACCGGCGGCGATCAGCACCTGCACCGCAGCAACGTGGCCGCCATGGGCGGCGTGCATCAGCGCGGTTTCGCCGGCCTCGTCGACGGCGGCGTGATCGGCGCCGGCCTCCAGCAGTTTCTTGATCTGTGCGGCATCGCCCGACTGGGCGGCGGCGAATAATTCCTGGGACATGGGACGCTCCTGCGTTTTGTTCGATTGGCAGCAAGCGTACAATTGTTGACCAATTTAATCAACTATTATGCCCTCATGCCCAATCGTCTCGCCACCGAACCCAGCCCCTATCTGCTGCAGCATGCCGACAATCCGGTCGACTGGTACCCCTGGGGCGCCGAAGCGCTGGAAAAAGCCCGACGCGAAGACAAGCCCATCCTGCTGTCGATCGGCTATTCGGCCTGCCACTGGTGCCACGTGATGGCCCACGACTGCTTCGAGGACGCCGAAGTGGCCGCAGTGATGAACCGGCTGTTCGTGAATATCAAGGTCGACCGCGAGGAGCGCCCCGATCTCGACCAGATCTACCAGTCCGCGCACCAGCTGCTGACCCGGCGCGGCGGTGGCTGGCCGTTGACGGTGTTCCTGACGCCCGACCAGACGCCGTTCTTCGCCGGCACCTATTTTCCCAAGACCCCGCGTTACCAGCTGCCGGGTTTCATCGACCTGATGGAAAACATCGCGCGCGCCTGGCACGAGCGGCGTGGCGACGTGCTGGCGCAGAACGAGGCGGTGCGTGCTGCGCTGGCCCAGCAGCAGCCGGCGCCCGACCCGCAGACCGCCTTGAGCGCCGAGCCGCTGGCTGCGGCGGTGCGCGATCTGGCCGAGGCCTTCGATCCGGTCTGGGGCGGCTTCTCGCGCGCGCCCAAGTTCCCGCGCCCGGGCGAGCTGTTCTTCCTGCTGCGGCAGGCGCAGGGCGGCAATGCGCAGGCGCGCGAGATGGCGCTGTTCTCGCTGAAGAAAATGGCCTCGGGCGGCGTGGTCGACCAGCTCGGCGGCGGTTTCTGCCGCTATTCGGTCGACGAACAGTGGGCGATTCCGCACTTCGAGAAAATGCTCTACGACAACGGCCCCTTGCTGCATCTGTATGCCGACGCCTGGGCGCTGACCGGCGAGCCGCTGTTTGCCGACACCGCCGTCGGCATCGTCGACTGGCTGCTGCGCGAAATGCGCGCACCCGAAGGGGGTTTTTATTCCGCGCTCGACGCCGACAGCGAAGGCCACGAAGGCAAGTTCTATGTCTGGACGCCGGATCAGGTGCGTGCGCTGCTGACCGAATCCGAGTACGCGGTCGCGGCGCTGGTATATGGTTTCGACCAGCCGCCGAATTTCGAGAACGCGAGCTGGAACCCCATTCTCGCGCGTCCGTTGGCGGACGCTGCGGCTGAATTGGAGCTGGCCGAATCCGCCGCCGCCGCGCTGCTGAAAAGCGCGCGCCAGAAGCTCTTCGCCGCCCGCGAAACCCGGGTGCGGCCGGGGCGCGACGACAAGCAGCTCACCAGCTGGAATGCGCTGATGATATCCGGACTGGCGCACGCCGGCCGGGTAATGGCCCGCCCCGACTGGGTTGCCGAGGCGCACGCCGCGCTCGATTTTCTGCGGACGCATCTGTGGCGCGACGGGCGTCTGCTCGCCAGCTTCAAGCACGGCGAAGCGCGGCTCAACGCCTACCTCGACGACTATGCCTTCCTGCTCGACGCGCTGCTGGAAACGCTGCAGGCCGGCTACCGCGAAGTCGACATGGCGTGGGCGCAGCAACTGGCCGAGGCGCTGCTGACGCATTTCGAGGATCGCGAGGCGGGGGGCTTCTTCTTCACCAGCCACGACCACGAAGCGCTGATCACCCGTCCCAAGCCCGGCTATGACAATGCGATGCCGTCCGGCAACGGCGTCGCCGCGTTCGCCCTGCAGCGCCTCGGTCATCTGCTTGGCGAACCGCGCTATCTGGAGGCCGGCACGCGCTGCCTGACCCTGTTTCACGCCCAGCTGGTGCAGCAGCCGATCGCCTATCCCACGCTGCTGGCGGTGCTGGATGAAGCCCTGATGCCGCCGCGGGTGATCCTGTTGCGCGGCCCGGCGGCGGGGGTGGGCACGTGGGCGACGACGCTGGCGACCAAGCTCGGCGCGCGCGACCTGCTGCTGGCGCTGCCGAATGGCGTGGACGTGCCGGCCGCGCTGGCAAAGCCGGAATCGGATCGGCCCGCAGCCTGGATCTGCAGCGGCACGGCCTGCCAGCCGCCGCTCAGCGACCTGTCGGCATGGAAGGACTGAGCCGACGAATCAGCATTTGCTGTTAGGAACCCGGCGCGCCGCCTGCTATCAAAAAGGAGTCCTTCATTATTCGGGAGTCGTCATGAGTACCCATACCGAACATGCCATATTCCACCCCAAGGCCGCGCGCATGGATTTGCCGGGCATCCGCCATGTGTCACTCGATCAACCCTTCCACTGGCTGCGCGACGGTGCAAAAGACATGGTCCGGGCCTGGCCGCTGAGCCTGTTCTACGGCATCGTGTTTGCGATCCTGGGCTACGCCCTGGTGCACAGCGCATGGGACAAGCCGCATCTGGCGATGGCGCTGACTTCCGGCTTCCTGTTCGTCGCGCCGGTGCTGGCCACGGTGTTCTATTGCGTGAGTCATCGCCTGGAACACCATCACAAATTGCCCAGCCTGTTCGTCCCGCTGCTGTCCTGGCGGGCCAACCCCAGCTCCCTGGGCCTGTACACGGTGATGCTGGTGTTCGTGCTCATTTCCTGGGAGCGCATGACGGCGATTCTGGTTGCCATGTTTCTCAGCGGTTCCGGTATCAGCCTGGGCGAGTTGCTGAGCCTGAGCGCTGTGCAGCAGCATCCGGATTTCTTCCTCGCCTACTTCGCGTTCGGCGGGATCCTGGCGCTGACGATATTCAGCGTCTCGGTGGTGTCGCTGCCGATGATGCTGCACCGCAAGGTCGACTTCGCCACCGCGCTGGTCACCAGCTTCATGGCGACGCGGCTCAATCTTCCGGCCATGCTGCTGTGGGCTGTGATGCTGGCTGGCCTGATCGGGGTCGGCATGGCGACCGATTTCATCGCCATGGCACTGATCTTCCCGTGGCTGGGGCATGCCAGCTGGCATGCCTACCGCGAACTGGTAGAACGGGAGTAGGCTAGGCAGCTCAATGTCTGCGTGCGCTGGTAGCAAAAAACCAAGTTCCTGTATTGCGCAGGGGGGGTTTTCCCTTAATATGGCACTCATGAAGAAGTGCCTGACCAACCCGACTTCCCACGGAGAACTTGTGATGATGAAACTGATGATGACCGCAGCCACCGCTGCTCTGCTCACCCTGTCCGGCGTGGCTTCGGCCAATGAAGGCCAGGCGCTGGCACAGAAGAATGCCTGCATGTCCTGCCATGGCGTCGACAAGAAAATCGTCGGCCCGGCCTTCAAGGAAGTGGCGGCCAAGTATGCCGGCGACAAGACCGCGCCCGACCGCCTGGTGGCCAAGGTGAAGACTGGCGGCAAAGGCGTGTGGGGCCAGATCCCGATGCCGCCCAACCCGCAGGTGAAGAGCGAAGAAGCCGCCAAGATCATCGCCTGGGTGCTGAGCCTGAAGTGATCCGAGCAGCAACACCGCGCAAAGGCCGACCGAGTGTCGGCCTTTGTCATTCCGGCAGGCGCGGTTTCGCCGCAAGTTTGTTATTGTGACGGGCAACAACAACTCAGGGGGCGCAGATGGTGATTCATCCTTATTTCCTCGTCGTGGCCGCGGTCCTGTTTCCGCAGATGGCGCTGGCCGCCGGACCCGACGCGGTTGACGCCTTTTTCGGCACGCTTAACGGCTATCTTGCCAGCGTCATTTTCTATGATGTCTATCCCGGCGAGCCGGTCATGCCCTTCATCGTCGCCTGGCTGATCGTCGGCGCGGTCTATCTCACCTTCCGATTCAGCTTCGTCAACCTGCGCATGATGGGCCACGCATTCAGGGTGCTGCGGGGCAAATACCACACCGCCGACGACAAGGGTGAAGTCAGCCCCTTCCAGGCGCTGACCACCGCGCTGTCGGCCACCGTCGGGCTGGGCAACATCGCCGGAGTGGCGATCGCGATTTCAATCGGCGGGCCGGGCGCTACGTTCTGGATGATTGTTGCAGGCTTTCTCGGCATGACAACCAAGTTCACCGAGGCCACGCTGGCGCAGCGTTACCGCGAAGTGCGCCCCGATGGTCGCATCATGGGCGGCCCGATGGAATACCTGTCGCGCGGCTTCGCCGAATTCAAGCTGCCGCGCACCGGCAAGGTCCTGGCCGGCATGTTCGCCATCTTCACCGTGCTCGGTTCCTTCGGTGCCGGCAGCGCGTTCCAGGTCAGCCAGTCGCTCGGCGCGGTGCAGGAACTGTTCCCGTTCTTCCAGGAGGTGCCGATCGCCTACGGTCTGATCATGGGCCTGGCGGTGGGCGTCGTCATCATCGGCGGTCTGCGCCGCATCGCGCACACCGCCGAAGCGGTGGTGCCGACGATGATCCTGATCTATCTGGCGGCCTGCCTGTGGATCGTGCTCGGCAACATCGAGCAGGTGCCGCAGGCGCTGGCCCAGATCGTCACCGAAGCCTTCGCGCCGATTGCAGTGGCGGGCGGCATGGTCGGCGCGCTGGTGCAGGGTTTCAAGCGCGCGGCATTTTCCAGCGAGGCAGGCCTCGGTTCGGCGGCCATCGTGCACTCCACCGCCTCGGTCAAGTACCCGATCCGCCAGGGCATGGTCGCGCTGTACGAGCCCTTCATCGACACCATCGTCATCTGCACCATGACCGCACTGGTCATCATCCTGACCGGCGTCTACAACGACCCCGCCACGCTGGCGATCCGCGAGGCCAGCAAGGGCGCGGCGCTGACCTCGGTGGCGTTCGCCACGGTATCGGACTGGTTCCCCATCATCCTCACCGTGTCGGTGGTGCTGTTCGCCTACAGCACGATGATTTCGTGGTCCTATTACGGCGAACGCTGCTGGACCTACCTGTTCGGCGAACGGGTGTCGATGGTGTACCGTGTGCTGTTCCTGCTGTTCATCGTCGTCGCCTCGGTGGCGAGCGCGGCCAACATGCTCGATTTCACCGATCTGCTGGTGCTGGCGATGGCCTTCCCCAACCTGATCGGCCTGTATCTCCTGAGCGGCAAGGTGCGCGCCATGCTGACGGAGTATCAGGACAAGCTGAAAAGCGGCGAGCTCGACCGCGAAGTCCAGAAAATCTGAGGAAGCGGCCCGGCCCTACCGGCCGCAGGCGGAAGTGAAACGGTGCAGCCGGCGCTCGGTCAGCACCGCGTCGAGCGGCATGTCCCACGGCTCGTGCGGCAGCGCATCGACCCGCTGGCACTCGTAGGCGAGCCCCACCAGGCGCGGCTTGCGCCACATACGACGATGCCGCATGAAGGCCAGCGTGGCATCGTAATAGCCGCCGCCCATGCCCAGCCGATGGCCCTCGCGATCAAACCCCACCAGCGGCATCAGCAGCAGGTCGAGCTGGCGCGCGCGCAGGGGTTTTGCGTCGATCGGCTCTGGAATGCCGTAGCGATTCTTCGTCATCGGGGTGGCGCGGCCGAGTCGTCCGAACCGCATCAGCCGCCCGCGTCGCGGCAGTATCGGTAGGTAGCATGCGCGCTGCATGTACAGCGCCTGGTTAAGCAGGGGATGGGCGTCGAACTCGCCGCCCTGCGGCAGGTAAAAACCGATGCGTTGCGCGCGCAGCAGCAGACCGTGGCGCAAGGCCAGCCGCAGTGCGGCGCGCGCGGCATGGCGACGCTCGGCCGGCCGGAACGCATTGCGCGCGGCCTTGAGCTGGCGTCTCAGGGTGTATTTGTCCATCAGGAAAAGAGGGCTCCCCACCTGTGCCGTGACTGGCTGCGGACTCTTGAACCTGGGTCCAAGACGGCCGCGCTCAAAGACGCTTTGGGCACATGAGACGTGTCACGCGCACACCCGCATCGGAATAGATCGCAGCCTTGCACGTATGCATTGGTTCAGAGAAATTGCAACCAGCCTCGAACACCGCAGGGAGCATTTGTAGTGTATGCCATTTCCGGATCAAAAGGACGGCCCGGCCGAATCGCGCGCAAACCGGCAAAGACCCTGCTGCGGGTGTGAAATCAGAACAGCGTGTCCTGGTCTTCCAGCACCGTGTCCAGCAGCGCGCTGCAATGCGTCAGCCGGCTACGGGCTTCCTCGACCACGCCGCCGCCCTGGGTCAGCAGGTCGTGCGCCAGGTTGAGGCCGGCCATGATCGCGATGCGTTCGGCGCCGATCACCTTGCCGCTGTCGCGGATGCCGCGCATTTTTTCGTCCAGATAGTCGGCCGCCGCGATCAGCGCCGACTCCTCGTCGCGCGCGCAGACCACCTTGTAGGCGCGGCCCAGGATATGAATTTCAATCGAGCGCGGACCGGCCATCAGACATCCTCCGGCAGGGTTTCGAGCAGGGCCTGCAGCCGTGCCTTGGCGGCATCCAGCCGGGTCGTCAGCTGCCTGCTGTCCTGCTGCGCGGTCAGAAGCTGTTGGCGCAGCGCAATGTTTTCGTTGCGCAGCGTCTGGCACAGTTCCGCCACCTGGCGGATCTTGGCTTCTAGGGTATCGAGTTCGGCGTGCATGCCGCGACTATAGGGGGCGCCGTGCGGCGGGTCAATCGCGGGTCGGACGGGTGCGCGCGCGGCAACACCCCGGTTATAATGCGCGGCTTCAGGTGCCGACGCGACGTCCCGTCGCCGAGGATAAACGGGAAACAGGTGTGTGGCTCAAGCCATCAAGCCTGTGCTGCCCCCGCAACGGTAAGCGCTAAACGGTCCATCACACCGCCACTGGGTTCGCCCGGGAAGGCGATGGTCTTACAAGCGCGAGCCCGGATACCGGCCTGAGCCCTGTCGTGAATACGGCAGCGGATCGTGCAACGCGCCTGCGGGGAACCGGGCGCCCAAACCGGACTTCATCATGCGTCAAACTCCTCTCGCGCTCGCCCTGGGCGTTGCTTTCGTTACTTTCGCCCATGCGGAAACCCTGCCGGAATTCGTCGGCGAAACCATCATTGTTACGCCGACGCGGGTGCCGCTTGCCGACGTGGATGCGCCCTTTGCCTCGGAAGTTCACACCCGCAGCATGATCGAGCAGTCGGGCGCGGCATCGCTGTATGACTATCTTGTGCAGCATACGTCCGTGCAGGTTCTGTCCAGCTATGGCAACAAGTTCACCCCCAAAATCGACATGCGCGGCTACGGCATCGGCGATGGCTACCAGAACATCGTCGTCTCGCTGGACGGCCGCCGGCTGAATAATATCGACGGGGTGCCGCAACTCATCGGCGCGATCCCGCTGGCCGACATCGAGCGCATCGAAATCACCAAGGGCAGCGGTTCGGTGATGTTCGGCGATGGCGCAACGGCAGGCTCGATCCAGATTTACACCCGGCCCCATCAGGGCGTTTCATTCGCCGCATCCGCCGGCAGCCATGGTGCCGTGACAGGAACGGCGACGGCGGGCTTGAGAACGGAGAAGATCAGGCTCTCGGCCAGCGCGGACTATTCCGGACTGGACGGATACAGCGCGACCGACCCCAGCGGCCATACCGACGAGTCCCGCAGCCGTACCCTGCGCGGCAGTCTGGCGTTCCATCCGCACGAGCGCGTGGAAATTGACATCGATGCCGGCAGCAGCCGTATCGATGCGCGCTATCCCTCCCCGCTCACCCTTGCGCAATTCACGGCCGACCCCGCGCAAGTCGGCAACAATCCCTGGGTCATGCCCGCCAACGCGTATTCCCATCAGAAACTCGAATCGGACACCTGGCGGATTCAGACCAAACTGGATCTGAGTCAGGCGTGGACGCTGATGGCCAGCCATAGCCAGGAGGACAAGCTTTCCAATTTCGTTTCCTGGAATTCCGAGTCCAATTACGACTACGCGGCTGACGACCTGGCCCTGCAATATCGCGGGGGGGCCTTCAACCTTACGGCGGGCCTGCAAACCTTTGACGGCACCCGCTTCGGCAGCAACAACCGCACCAGCAAGGACAATACCGGCTGGTACGTCCAGGGACAGTACCAGCTCGACCGCACGACGTTTTCCGCGGGCGCGCGCCGGGAGAATGTGGAATATACCTATGCGCCCAAGGCCGGGACCGCGCTTCACGCCGACCACAAGCTGACGGCCTGGGATGTCGGTGTGAACCATCGCCTGGATAAGCAGTTCTCGCTGTTCGCCAACGTCAACCGTGCTTTCCAGGCCCCGGACATCGACCGCTTCTTCAATTGGGGCGGTACCTTCAACGCTTTCATCGAACCCGCCGTC
>JAKACL010000017.1 GCA_021821425.1 Pseudomonadota bacterium | reverse complement strand
CGCGCAGCCAGGTCAGCACCGGCCCGGTGAAATCCAGCAGGCCGATGGCGACAAACGCAGTGACGTAGGCGGGCAGGGCCAGCGGCAGCAGGAGCGCCCAGTCGAACAGGCGGCGGCCGGGAAATTCGCACATCGCCGTGAGCCAGGCCAGCGATACGCCCAGCACGGAAACGCCGAGCCCCACGCCGAGCACCAGCCACAGCGTGTTGCCTACCAGTTCGGGCAGCACGAATTCGGTCAGGTGGGCGAGGATGTCGCCCTCGACCTGAGCGAACGATGAAAATGTGACGACGACCGGCACCAGCACCAGCGCGGCCACCGCGAGCGCATACAACATCCATCCACCGGGGCCTGTGCGGGCGTCAGGTAAAACAAAAACGCCCGCTGAGGGCGTTTTTGCAGGGGCAACCAGAATGTCTGACAAGAGGGCCTTTTACTTGTAGTTGGCGCGATCCATCAATTTTACGGCCTTGGTCTGCAGGCTGCCAGCCTCTTTCACGTTGATCAGGTTCTGCTTGAAGTTGCCCCAGGCCGCGACCTTCGCATCCGGTTTCACCCTGGGGTTGACGGGGTATTCCAGGTTGACGTCGGCGAACTGGTTCTGCGCCTTCTCGGACGACAGCCATTCGATCAGCTTCTGGGCGCCGGCGGGGTTCTTGGCGTGGCGGGTGACGCCGGCGCCCGAGACGTTGACGTGCACGCCCGCGGTCTCATTCTTCAGACCCTGGTTGGGCCAGAAGATCGCCAGCGGCAGGGTCGGATTCTTCTCCATCAGGCGGCCGAAGTAATAGGTGTTGACCAGGGTGACGTCGCACTGGCCGGCGGCCACCGCTTCCATCGCCTTGGTATCGTCCGGGAAGGGCGACGTCGCGAGGTTGGCGACCCAGCCGCGGACGATGTCCTCGGTTTTGCTTTCGCCGTTCTCATAAATCATCATTGCCACCAGGCTCTGGTTGTAGACCTTTTTCGAAGTGCGCAGGCAGAGGCGACCTTTCCATTTCGGATTGGCAAGATCCTCGTATGTCGACAGGTCGGCGGGTTTCACCTTGTTGGTGTTGTAGACCAAAGTGCGAGCGCGCACCGACAGCCCGAACCACTCGTTGCCGGGGTCGCGCAGGTGGGCAGGCACGTTGGCCAGCAGGGTTTTCGACTGGATCGGGCGCAGGAGGCCTTCTTCCGACGCCTGCCACAGATTGCCGGCGTCCACCGTCAGCAACACATCGGCGGGGGTGTTCTTGCCTTCGGCTTTCAGCCGCGCCATCAGCGGGCCTTCCTTGTCGGTGATGAACTTGACCTGCACCCCGGTGTCGCGGGTGTAGGCGTCGAACAGCGGTTTGATCAGCTGTTCGTTACGGGCGGAATACACAACCACCTCTTCCGCAAGAGCGGGCAGGGCAGCGGCGGCAAGCGCCAGTACGGCAAGCAGTCGGGTCGGTTTCATGTCGGGCTTCCTGAAGGATTGGGTTATTCGTAATCGTACTAAAAATGAGAACGGTTATCAATAACTAAAATAAAAATTTCAGCCGGATATTCCGGGTCTGGATTCAGGGCCGCTCAAACTGGATCTGGATCATCAGTTCGCCCTCGAACAGCGCATCCAGCCCGATCCGTCCCGGCGCTTCCTCGAACTTGAAGCCGGGCTGGGGCGAGGGGGACATATCGATCAGGGTGAGCTGCTCGGCGGGGTAATCGACCGCCAGCGACACCCGCATCGGGTAGTAACCGTCGAGAAACTTGCGCATGTAGGGGCCGCTGAGCAGGTTGTAATAGCCGTTGCCGTTATGGCGCAGGGCCCGGGTCTGCGCCGACAGGCACAGCTGCGCGCCCCGCTTGATGTTGCGCAACTGTACGCTGGCGCCCTCGATCCAGGCGTCGGCGATGCGGCTGAAGCGTTCCACCTTGAGATCTCGCACGAAGCCCTCGCGGAAGGTGATCTGCGCGCGCTCGACCGCGTCAAGATTTTCGTGGCATTGCGACAGATGGACCCAGCCGGAACTGAGGCTGTCGGCGTCGATACGGATCTGATTCTGGTGGTGGTGAAAGCGCTTGACCGGCACGGTTTCCAGGAACTGCAGGCTGCCCTCGTTGACCGAGGCGGCGCTTTCGAGCTCCATGTCGAGTTGGGCGTGGGCGGGGCTGAAGCCCAGCAGGGACAACAGCAGCAACCCGCGTCCGAGTAGCAGAAACGGCGGCCTACTCGCTGAAGAGCGCATCCTGCGGCTGGGTGGGCGCGGCGTCGGCGACGCGTCGAGCGCCATCGTAGCGTTCGCGCCAGTAGCGGTCGCCGAGATTGGACACCATGACGGCGCCGGTGCGGCTGCTCGCGGCATGCACAAAACGGTTATCGCCGAGGTAAATGCCGACATGGGAGTACGCGCGGTTGAGGGTATTGAAAAAGACCAGATCGCCCGGCTGAAGTTCGGCTGCGGCGAGCGGCTGGCCGATTTCGCTGATGGCGCGGGTGTCGCGCGGCAGCGTCATCCCGGCGGCGTGCCGGAACACATGGCCGACAAAACCGCTGCAATCGAGTCCGGTGGCGGGCGAGGTGCCGCCCATGCGGTAGGGACTGCCGACCAGGCTGACGGCGTAGATCGGAATGTCGGCAGCGGGGGTACTGGCGCGGGCGGGCAGCGCCAGCGGCAGGCTCAGCAACAATAGCAGTGCGGCACTTTTCATGGGCTTGGGCAATCTGCTCTATATTGAAAGCGAAAACGGCCATCTGCCGTGAAACTTGATTGCGAGGAATTCACCATGCACGACGCGCCTTCCACCGTTACCGACGAAACCAGTATCCCTGAAACCACGCAACTTGCGCAATGGCACGATGAGGCGGCCTCGGCGGCTTCCGAACCCGACCTGCGCGAACGCGTGCGCGAGCTGACAACGCGCGCGCTGCACGATCGCCGCATGTCGCTGCAGGAAGTGCGGGCGATCGTCGGCGCGATCACCGCCGGCGTCGGCGACGGCCTCGTCTCGCGCGGCGGTGAAATTCGCGATGGCCTGAAGCAGGCCGTGTCCGGCCTCGACGAAGCCATCGGCAGCGCGGCACAGGCAGTCTCCTACACGCTGCGCGAAGCCGCCGAAGAAGGCCGCGCCTTCAAGGACACCGAACTCAAGGCCCGCCTTGAACAACTGCGCGACCTTGAAACGCAACTGGTCGACACCCTGAAGCTGACCGCCCGACAGTCCGGCGGCAAGCTGAAGGAGGAGCTCGACCTGCTGAGCGAACACCTGAAGCGCAGCGGCACCCGCACCGGCGAACAGGTGCGGGATGCGCTGCGGCAACTGGCGGGCGGCGTGAAAACCAGCGCCGCGGCAGGCCGTAGCGGGATCGGCGAGTCGGCCTCGGTGGCGGTCGATCGCCTGTCGCGGGTGGCCAGCGGCGTGCTCGACGCCGTGGCCGATTCGCTCAAGCGGCAAAGCGAGCGCCTGCGTTCCTGATTCCAGCGATTGGGGTTTGCCGCGAGCAAAGGCGTGCCCTTGCGGGTACTGCGGAGTCGTTGCCGCTTTAGCGGCTTACGAATCCGGCGTGCCCCTTGCGGGTAAACTCCCGGCATGACCACTCATAAACGATAACCATGCTCTGGGAAACCCTTTCGGTCGTACGCGACCTGCCGCGACTGCACGAAATCGCATCGGTCCTGATCCGCTACGGCTGGGGCGACCTCGTGCGCGTGCTGGGCATCAGCGGCGTGCTCGAACGCGCCGGCCGCGTGCTGCACTGGCAGCATGCCAGCGAAATCTCTCAGCTCGAGCCGCCAGTCCGAATCCGCCGCGCGCTGGAAGAGTTGGGCCCGACCTTCGTCAAGCTGGGCCAGCTGCTGGCGACACGGGTCGACATGTTTCCGCCGCACTGGATCACCGAGTTCGAGAAGCTGCACAGCCAGGTGCCGGCGGTGCCGTATGAATTGCTGCATGCCGATCTGGTGGCGGCGCTCAAGGGCGAGCCCGGCGCCGTGTTCGCCGATTTCAGCCCGGTGCCGCTGGCGGCCGCCTCCATCGCGCAGGTGCACCGCGCCACGCTTAAGGACGGCACGCCGGTGGTGGTCAAGATCCGCCGGCCAGGGATCGAGAGCGTAATCCGGGCCGACCTGCGGATTCTGGAACACGCGGCCCGCCTGCTCGAGAGCGAAGTGCCGGATGCGCGGCGCTACGATCCGGTGCAGATCGTGTCGCAGTTCCGCCGTTCGCTGATGCGCGAGCTCGACCTCGTCAAGGAGGCGCGCAACATCGACCAGTTTGCGCGGCATTTTGCCGACGATCCGCTGGTGAAGATTCCTCGCGTGTACTGGGAATTCACCAACGACCGGGTCAACGTGCAGGAGGAAATCATCGGCAAGGCGGGGGTGTCGCCGGCCATGCTGCGCGCCAGTGGACTCGACCCCAAACTGCTGGCCCAGCGCGGTTCCGACACCGTGCTGCGTATGGTGCTCGAGCATGGGTATTTCCATGCCGACCCGCATCCGGGCAATGTGCTGTTCCTGCCCGACAACCGCATCGGCATGATCGACTTCGGCATGGTGGGCATGCTGACCCAGCCGCGCCGCAACCAGATCGTCGACCTGTTGCACGCGCTGGTGAAGAAGGACGAGGAAGGCATGCTCGAAGTGCTGCTCGACTGGAGCGGCGAGTCGATCCAGGACGAGGACCGGCTGGCCTACGACGTGACCGAGCTGATGCAAAGCTACGACGACCTGCAGCTGAAGGATGTGAATATCGGCGCGCTGCTGAACGACATCACGGCGGTGATGCGCGACAACAATCTGGTGCTGCCGGCCGACCTGACGCTGTTGTTCAAGACGCTGATCACGCTGGAAGGGCTGGGGCAGCAGCTCGACCCCGAGTTCCACATGATCGACCAGGTGACGCCGTTCGTGGAACGCATCATCCAGCAGCGCTACACGCCGCAGGCCTTGCTGGCGCGCGGGCGCAAGAGCGTGCGCGAGGCGCTGGAGGTGGTGGCCGACCTGCCGCGCGATCTGCGCAATCTTCTACGCGACATGCGGCGCGGACGGGTGAAGATCGACCTCGACCTGAAGCGGCTGGATCACTTCGGCCATCAGCTGGACAGCGCCAGCAACCGGCTGACCATGGGCATTCTGACTGCCTCGCTGGTGGTGGGGTCGAGCATCATCATGACGGTGGAAGGGGGTCCCAAGCTGTTCGGTCTGCCGCTGTTCGGGCTGCTGGGATTTCTGATCGCGTTCGTCAACAGCCTGTGGATCATTCTGTCGATCTGGCGCTCGGGCAAGCACTGAGGCCCTGATTCAGCCCGACTGTGCCGCGCCGGCGCCCCGCTCGACGCGCTGTCCGGCTGCCAGCTCCGCCAGCGGCACCGGCATGCTCAGCAGATAGCCCTGCACGTGCGCGATGCCCAGGCTTTCGACCTTGCGCAGCACGGCGTCGCTTTCCACCCCCTCGGCCACCAGCGAATAGCCTGCATCGCTCATCATGCGCGCGAAGTCGGCCACCACCTGGGCGGCGCGGTTATCTTCAGCCAGCTTGTTCACCAGCGAGATGTCGAACTTGACCACGTCCACCGGCAGGTCGACCAGATAGCGCAACGGCGAATAGCCGGTGCCGAAATCGTCCATCGCGATGCGGTAGTTCACCGTACGCAGCAGATCGAGGTAGGTACGCACCTCGACCATCTGGGTGATCAGCGAGGTTTCGGTGATCTCCAGCATCAGCGGGTGACGCGCATTGTGGCGCGACAGTTCCAGCAGCTGCGAGACGACCTCGGGCCGCGAAATGCTCTGTGCGGACAGGTTGATGGAGACGCCGACGCGCGGCGGCAACTGACCCGAGGACAGATCGGCATCGACCTGCTGCAGCACGGCCAGGTCGAACTCGGTTTCCAGCCGGCGGCTGCTGACCACCGGAAGAAAGGCATCCGGCATGATGAGCGTGCCATGGTAACGGATGCGCGCCAGCGCTTCGTAGTAGTCCACCTCGCGGCCGGGCAGCGCGTGGATCGACTGGTAATGAAGCTCGATCATGCCGGGCGAGGCCAGGGCCTGGAACAGGGCGCTGGTTTCGCGGCTTGCCACCAGGGTCTGCGAAGCGCGCTCGGTGTCTTCGCCGTACAGGGCGATGCGCGTGCGCCCCGGCTGCTTGGCGGTGTACATGGCGATGTCGGCCTGCTTGGGCAGGTCGTTGACGTGCTCGATCTCGTCGGAGCCGCAGAACGCAATGCCGATGCTGACACCGACCGGTTCGTTGATGCCGAGGTCGCTGAAGACCGACGCGTCGAGCAGGCTCTGGCAGCGCTGCGCGATCTGCTTGGCCTGTCCCGGCGTGGTGCGCGCCAGGAAGGTGGCGAATTCGTCGCCCCCCAGACGGTACAGGCGATCGTTGGCGCGCAGCGCCATCACCAGCGCATCGGCGATCAGGCTCAACACGCGGTCGCCCTTGGCGTGGCCGTAGGTGTCGTTGATGGTCTTGAAGCGGTCGCAGTCGAACAACAGGAAGGCCACGCCCTGCGGATCTGCCTTCAGCCCCTGGCGGAAGCTTTCCCAGTCTTCCTCGTAGGCGCGCCGGTTGTGGCAGCCGGTCAGCGCATCCTGGCGCGCCTGCGAGTGGAATTCGCGATTCTGGTTTTCCAGCGAGCCGTGCAGCTCGTGCAGCTGCAGCTGGTATTCATGGAGCGAGCGGCGGATGCTTTCCAGCTCGCTGATGCGCATGGTCTGGGCGTGAGACGGTCCCGGCTTGAAGCGTCCGTGCTGCATCGCGTCGATGTCCTGCGCGAGCCGTCCGAGCGGACGGATCAGCAGGCGGGTGTAGACCAGGAAACCGATCAGCGCCGCGCCGATCAGGAGCACGAACAGCGACAGCAGCGTGCGCGAAAGAATGGTCTGGAAATGCAGCTGGTCGGGGTCGGTGCGGGCGCTGAAATTCAGGCGCGAAAGCAGGTCGGCGGCGCTCAGCAGTTCGCCAGGCTTGAGTGCCACGCTGACGCTGGTGGCATCGGTGAAGTGAAGCGCATCCGGACGCAGCAGCGCCGGCATGAAGTCGACCCGGAGCACGCCGTGGCCGAGCAGGGCCTGGCGCTGCGCGTCGCCAAACACCGGAAATGCGTGGTACAGCGCGATGGTGCCGTTTTCGTTGCTGAGCCAGGTGGACGGCTGGTAGGCAGGCAGGCCAGCCGGCAGGCGGGCCGGCATCTCGAGGCTGGCCGGGCTGGGCTCGAGCAGCGTGCCGGCCTCGGTGTACAGCGCCACCCGCAACAGGCGGCTGGGCAGAATGCCGCTTTCGTATACCCGCTGGTCACGCCAGTAGGGGTAGTACTCGGGCAGAACCAGTTGTTGCCGGGTTTCGTCCCATTCTCCCAGCTGGATCGCCAGATCCTCGGTCTGGCTCAGCAGCCGTTGCACCGCTGCAGCCAGTTCGGAACGGGCCGCATCCTGGTTGTGCTGTTTCAGGTTTTGCGTGAGGGTGCGGGTCTGGTAGGCAGAAAATCCACCGATCAGGCTGACCAGCACCAGCAGACCGGTGACGAACGCCAGCCCGATATGCTTGATGGAAATGGGGTCCGACCATTTCATCGCGGGCGGGACGGCGGAACGCTGGCCAGAAAGCCGAGCGCATGGTCAAGCAGGTCGAATTCGTGCTCGCCGTCCATGAAATGGTTGGCACCCTTGATGACGACCACCGGCATCTGCTGGTTCTGCAACACCTTGAGCCAGTTGTTTTCGATGATGAAG
This sequence comes from Pseudomonadota bacterium, assembly GCA_021821425.1. The sequence goes on along the minus strand of JAKACL010000017.1, from coordinate 10,264 downwards.
TCCGCGTCGCCCATCACGAGCTTGAAAGGGACTGGCATCTGTTTCAGGGTGGCCAGCACGCGCGCCTGGTCCCAGCGTGCATAGGACAACAGGCCTTCCGGCGTCGACGGGTATTTGGCGCAGAACGAGATCGATCCGGTATAGAGCGCCCGCTGGCCGTTGCGTACGCGATCGTCCAGCTGGACGATCAGCGCGGCCCGGTCGGCCTGGCCCAGCTGGGTTTCGATCAGCGATGCGCCGACGTAGCCCTTGACGATGGCATCCGGCTTGCGCGACAGGTAGGCCAGCAGCTGCAGGCTGCCGAAACTGTGGCCGAACAGCACGACCGAACGGTGGCCCTGGGATTTCAGCCAGCGCACCCAGTGGGCAATCTCCGCCACGTCATCGTCCAGGCTGTGCTTGTGCACCGCTTCGCAGGCCAGGCTCTGCGAACGGTTGGGAACATTGAGGCTGAGTGTCGGCATCAGCACCGCATAACCGGCGTCGTTGATGCCGCGGCCGAGGGACGCCACGGTGTGGAAATCGCGCGTCTGCAGAAAACCGTGCAGCAGGAGCACGGCCGGCTTGCCGCGTGCTCCTGCCATGTAGTCTGCATTGGCGCCGATGCCGGGGCGCATCTCTTGCTGGACAACTGCCGCGTATATGCTGGCCGGAAACAGGGAGATCAACAGGCAAAGCAGATGAGCACGCATGACAGTACCGTGAAGACGGGATCTATGAACCTAACGGGTGAAAATCAACAAAACTGAAGATGGATCCGCCAGCGCGGCTTTGCCCGAATGTTACACTCCGCCACGCATTATGGCCCGAGCATGCTTGATCTGAAACACCTCTTTTCCGCCGAAGGCGCCTTTGCCGCGGCGCTGCCGGGCTGGCGCGCGCGTCCGCAGCAGCTTGCCATGGCCGAGGCGGTCGAACGTGCGGTCGCCGGCAACAGCGTGCTGCTGGCCGAAGCCGGCACCGGCACCGGCAAGACCCTGGCCTATCTGATCCCCGCGCTGCTGTCGGGCGGCAAGGTGGTGATTTCCACCGGCACCAAGGCGCTGCAGGACCAGCTGTTTCATCGCGACCTGCCGACCGCGCGCCGCGCGCTCAAATCGCCGGTCAAGGTGGCGCTGCTGAAGGGCCGCGCCAACTACGTCTGCCATCATCATCTGCAACGCAACCTCGCCGACGGCCGCTTCGCCAACCGGGACGATCCTGTGTGGCTCGCCAAAATCGCGCGCTTTGCCGAAACCAGCACCAGCGGCGACCGCGCCGAGGCCGAAGGCATTCCCGAGGACGCCACCGCCTGGCATTATGCGGTGTCGAGCCGGGAAAACTGCCTCGGCAGCGAGTGCGACCATTTCAAGGACTGCTTCGTCATGGCCGCGCGCAAGAACGCGCTCGACGCCGAAGTGGTGGTGGTCAATCACCATCTGTTCTTCGCCGACCTGTGGCTGAAGGACGAAGGCGTCGCCGAACTCTTGCCCGCCTGCAATACCGTGATCCTCGACGAAGCCCACCAGCTTGCCGAAACCGCCGCGCAGTTCTTCGGCGAAACGCTGTCCACCGCGCAGCTGCTCGACCTCGCCGGCGACACCAAGCGGCTGGCGACAGTCAAGGCGGGCGACTTCCCCGCGCTGCGCCGCGCCGCTGAAGACCTCTCCAAGGCCACGCGCGACCTGCGCCTGGCCTTCCCGCAGAACCCGGTCAAGGCGACCGTGGCGGATCTCGCGCGCTACGACAAATGGCCGGATGCGCTGAAAGTCCTGATTGCCGCACTCGACGAGACCACCCGGCTGCTGGAAACCCAGGCCGAGCGCGATGCCGACCTGAAGAACTGCTTCGAGCGCGCGCAGGGCGTCCAAGCCACGCTCGCCAGCTGGCAGCGCGACGACGACCCGGAAAACCCGCGCGTGCGTTGGCTCGAGACCACGCTGAGCTCTCTGCTGCTGCACGCGACCCCCTTGTCGGTCGGGGCGATGTTCGGCGCCAGGCTCACCGAACGCGCGCAGGCCTGGATTCTCACCTCGGCAACGCTCTCGGTCGGTGGCGACTTCACCCACCTGAAAACGCGGCTCGGCATCGAGGCTGCCGAAACCCTGTGCGTCGACAGCCCCTTCGACTACCCGCGCCAGGGCGTGCTCTACGTGCCGCAGGGCCTGCCCGCACCGAACACGCCCGACTTCACCGACGCCGTCGTCAAGGCCGCGCTGCCGGTATTGGAGGCCAGCCAGGGCCGCGCGTTCATCCTCTTCACCAGCCTGCGCGCGCTGGACAAGGCGCGCGGTCTGTTGATCGACGCCTTCAAGTTTCGCGGCTGGACGTTTCCCTTATTGGTGCAGGGCGACGCGCCGAAGAACGAGCTGCTGGCGCGTTTCCAGCAGGCCGGCAACGCCGTGCTGCTGGGGAGCCAAAGTTTCTGGGAAGGCGTCGACATGCCCGGCGACGTGCTCTCGGTCGTCGTCATCGACAAGCTGCCGTTCCAGCCGCCGGACGATCCGGTCGTCGCTGCACGCATCGCCCAGGCCGAGAAAAACGGCGGAAAACCGTTCATGGATTACCAGCTGCCGCATGCGGCGATCAGCCTGAAACAGGGAGCGGGGCGACTGATCCGTACCGAGACCGATCGCGGCGTGCTGATGATCTGCGACACCCGGCTGGCGGACAAGCCCTATGGGCGGCTGTTGCTGAATGCGCTGCCGGCGATGACGCGGACGCGCAAGCTGGAGGTGGTGGAGCGGTTTTTTGTCGCGCCGGCGACAGTATGACGCGAGACGCTGCCGCGCGCTTCGCTGCTAGAATCCGAGAATGTCAGGTCGAGCGGGACGCCCCGGCACAACCGGGCAAAGAGGAGGAACCATGAAAAGAATCGCCGCATTCCTGCTGGCGTCGTGCCTGGCCGTATCGGCCCAGGCGGCGCCCGCCCCGATCCTGAGGGTGGGCGTGCTACCCACCCTCAGTCCGAAAGTCCTGCTCACCAATTACCAGCCTTTGCGCCTCTATCTCGAGCGCGAGCTGCAACAGCCGGTCGAGCTGCTCACCGCCCCCGATTTCAGGCGCTTTCACCAGGACACGATGGCCGGCGATTTCGATCTGCTGGTGACGGCGCCGCATTTGGCCCGGCTCGCCCAACTCGAGGCCGGCTTCCAGCCCGTGGCCACCTATCTTTCGGTCAATCGCGCGATTCTGATCACCTCCAGGGCCAAACCGGCGAAGAAGGTCGAGGAATTGCGCGGCAACAGCCTGGCGATTTTCGACCCGCTGGGCCTCATCGTGTTCGAGGCGCAGCAATGGCTGGAGGACCAGGGGCTGGTATCCGGCCGCGATTACCGTCCCCAGGTATTTCCCAGCCACAGCAGCGTCGGGCAATCGGTGCAGCAGGGCGACAGTCCGCTCGGCGTGGTCTCGCCGGCCGGCCTGCGCCAGCTGGCGCCGGAAATCGCCGCCCAGATCCGGACGTTCAAGGAACTCCCGCCGGCGCCGGCGCTGATCTGGATCGTTCACCCGCGCACCGGCAACGTGGACCGGTACCAGCGCTTGCTGCTCCGCTTTGCCGACTCGCCTGAGGGGCGGCGTTTCTACGCCGGCAATGCCTATAAAGGCATGCGCCCGCCGACGCCGGAGGAAATGCGCTCGCTCGACCGGCCGGCCCGCGAAGTCGGGCGCCTGCTGCAGGCCCATCCCTGAGCGCGATGCCGTTTCTTTCCCTGCGGGCCAAGCTGCTGCTGGCGAGCGTGCTCGTCGAGATCGTCATGCTCGGCCTGCTGGTCGTCAACAGCCAGCGCCTGATCAACGACAGCCTGATCGGCCTGGCGCAGGTGCGCGTGGCCGAGCTGAACACCCTGTTCAATGCGGCGCTGGCCGCGCCCATGGCGCAGCGCGACTACGGCACCCTGCGCGATATTCTGCAGGACATGCACAGCGAGCGTGGCATCGCCTATCTGGTATTGCACGACCGCAGCGGCAGGATGATCGCGTCGGTGGGCCGCGCCGACGGCGAGCCGTTTCCCGCCGCCGGGCCCATGCTCAACCTCGGCGAGATCGATCAGGCGCTATTCAACCTGGCCTTGCCCATCCATCTGGCGGGGCAGGAGTACGGCCGGCTTGCTTTCGGCCTTTCGACCGGATTCCTGCGCGAGGCGCGGGCGCACCTGTTGCGCCAGAGCCTGCTCATCGCTTCGGCCGCGGTGGTGCTGTCCATCCTGCTGTTGATGGCGCTCGGCATCTGGCTCACGCGCCATATGACCCGTCTCACCCACGCCAGCGAGGCGGTGGCGGCGGGCCGCTACGACACCAGCGTGGCGGTGGCCGGCACGGACGAGGTCGCGCGGCTGGCGCTGTCCTTCAACAGCATGACACAGGCGGTGCGCGAGCGCATCCGCTTGCTGGAAGAGAGCGAAGAGCGCTTTCATGCGATCGCCGATTACACCTACGATCTGGAACTGTGGCTGGCACCCGACGGGCATCTGCGCTGGGTCAACCCCGCGGTGCGGCGCATGCTCGGCTACACGTCCGAGGAATGTCTGGCCATGCCCGACTTTCCGATCTGCCTGGTACCCGAAGCCGAGCGGGAAGACGCCCGCCGGAAATTGCAGGAGGCGCTGCAGGGCGAGGCGGGCTCGGGGTTCGAGTTCAATCTGCTGCGGCGCGACGGCAGCCTGTTGCAGTTGTCGGCCAACTGGCACCCCATCTACGACCGCCAGCACGCCTACCTGGGTTTGCGCGCCAGCCTGCGCGACGTTTCGGCCCTGAAACGGGCCGAACAGGGCCTGCGGACCGCGCTCGGCGGCCTGCGCGCGTCCGAGGCCACCCAACGCCGCTACGCCGAGGAAGCGCAACTCGAACGGGCTCGCCTGGTCTCGCTGCTGTCGGCGATGAACCTCGGCATCCTGTTCGTCGGCGCCGACGGCACGGTGATCTACCATAACCCGGCGTTCCTGCGCATCTGGATGATCGACGAAAGCGTCCGGCTGGTGGGCCTGCCCGCGACCGAGGTGCTGGCGCATTCCAGCAGCATGCTGTCGCGGCCGGATCATTTCTCGCGACACCTGCTGTCGGTGCTGGAGACCCGGGAAGTCTCGGACAGCTTCGAGATCGCCATGGCCGACGGGCGGGTGGTGACGCAGCTCAACTATCCGGTGCGCAGCCAGGACGGCCACTTCATCGGCCACCTGTGGATCTACGAGGACGTCACCAACGAGCGCCAGACGGCGGCTCAACTGGCCTACCTGGCCGAGCGCGACGCGCTCACCGGACTCTACAACCGGCATCGTTTCCAGCAGGAAATCCAGCGCATGCTCGCGGACTGCGAACGCAGCGGCACGCAGGGCGCGTTAATGTTCTTCGACCTCGACGAGTTCAAGGTGATTAACGACACCTTTGGCCACCGCGCCGGCGATGCGCTGCTGATCCGTGTGGCCAGCGAAGTCGGGGCCCTGGTGCGGCGCAACGAAGTGCTTACCCGGCTGGGCGGGGACGAATTCGCATTGCTGGTGCCGGATGCGAGCGAGAACGAGGCGGTCAGGCTGGCCGAGCGTGTCGTGCGTGCGGTGGCGGCGATCCCGTTCCGCTTCGAAGGCCAGAACCTGCGTCTGACGACCAGTCTCGGCATCGCCCTCTATCCCAGCCAGGCGGTGGATGCCGACGAACTGGTCGTCCACGCCGACACGGCCATGTACCAGGCCAAGCAGGCAGGCAAGAACACCTGGCGCGTTTACCGTCCGGAACTCGACAAGACGCGCCTGATGGTCGAACACCTGACCTGGAACGACCGCATCACCCAAGCCCTGGAAAACAACCTGCTGCAGCTGCACTTCCAGGGGATTTACGATATTCGCAGCGGCGAGCTCGCCCATCTGGAAGCCCTGGTGCGCATGGTCGACGAACAGCATCCCGAGCAGCTCATCATGCCGGGCCGCTTCATTCCGATGGCAGAGAAGAGCGGCAAGATTCTCGACATCGACCGCTGGGTGCTGGCGGAAGCGACCCGGCTGCTCGGCGAGCGGCCCGGCATGCCCGATCTGGCGGTGAATATTTCAGGACGCTCGTTCGACGATCCGCACCTGCCCCAGTACATCGAGAACTGCCTGCGCGCGCACGGCGTGGCACCGCAGCGGCTTCAGGTGGAGCTTACCGAGACCAGCGCCGTCGGCGACCTGGCCGACGCCCAGCGTTTCATCGAGGCGCTGCGCACCACCGGCTGCGGCGTCTGCCTGGACGACTTCGGCAGCGGCTTCTCGTCCTTCGCCTACCTGAAGCACCTGCAGGTCGAGACGGTGAAGATCGACGGCCTGTTCGTGCGCAACCTGCCGACCGACCGCGACAGCCAGGTGTTCGTGAAAGCGATCGCCGACGTCGCGCGCGGCCTGGGCAAGCGCACCATCGCCGAGTTCGTCGAGGATGCGCGCACCCTGGCCATGCTGCGCGAATTCGGCGTAGACATGGCGCAGGGCTACCACCTCGACAAGCCGCAGCGTGCCCACCCGGGACTGACGCGAGGCCAGGTCGTCGCCCCGGGCAGACCGGCCTAGTTCAGCGTCTGCACAAACTCCAACACCTCCGCCGCATGCCCCGGCGCCTTCAAACCTCGCCAGCTTTTCACCAGATTCCCCTTCGCATCGAACACGAACGTGCTCCGCTCGATCCCGCGAACCTGCTTGCCGTACAGGTTCTTCAGCTTCATGACGCCGAAGCGTTCGCACAAGGTGCCTTCCGTATCGGAGAGCAACTCGAAGGGGAAGCCCTGCGTGGATTTGAAGTTTTCATGGGATTTGAGGCTGTCGCGCGAGACGCCGACCACGACGGCATTGGCCTGCTGGAACTTGGGGTAAAGATCGCGAAATTCCTGGCCTTCGACCGTGCAGCCGGGGGTGTTGTCCTTGGGATAGAAATAGACGACGACATGCTTGCCGCGATGGTCGGACAATTTGAACGTGACGCTGCCGGTGGAGGGGAGGGCAAAATCGGTGATGACAGGTTCGCTCATGGTGGGCTCTCTTTCTTTAACGTGATGAGGATTTCAATAAAACGATGACGGCGCCGGCGCCGCCGTCCACGGTGCGCGCCTGGCAGAAGGCGAGTACGTCTTCGCGCTGCATCAGCCAGTGGCGCACCTTGTTCTTCAGCACCGGCAGGCGGTTTTTCGAGCCGTGGCCCTTGCCGTGGATGATGCGTACGCAGCGCCGGTCCTCGACCATGCAGCGGTTGAGGAAGGCGGCCAGCGCAACGCGCGCCTCGTCGCCGGTGTGGCCGTGCAGGTCGAGTTCGCCCTGCAGGACCCAGCCGCCGCGCCGCAGTTTTCTGAGCGCGGCGGTGGGCACGCCGGCGCGCGCGAAGAACAATTCCTCGCCGGTGGAGACGGCGGCTTCCCAGTCCCACGGATCCGCGAGCGCATCGACCAGCACCTGCTGTTCGTCGGCGTGTCGTTGACGGGCGATGGGTTTGGGACGCGGACGTGCGATGTCCGCGCGATCTGAGGGGGGCAGGGGAACAGCGTCGGCGACGGCGCGGCGGAACAGCATGGCGCCGTCGGCCGCGGGTTTGGGTTTATGCGGGGCCTGATGCAGCGAGACCGGTTGGGCGGCCTGCTCTCGCAGCACGCGGCGCATGCGCGCCAGCGCCTCGAACGAGGCGGGGGCGAGCGCACTGCCGCGGGCGCGCTTCATCGCGCATGACTCCGTTACGCCTTGCCGAGCGCGTCCAGGTAGCGTTCGGCGTCGAGCGCGGCCATGCAGCCGGTGCCCGCGCTGGTGACGGCCTGGCGGTAGATGTGATCCTGCACGTCGCCGGCGGCGAACACGCCGTCGATGCTGGTGGCGGTGGCATTGCCTTTGTTGCCGCTTTTGGTGACGATATAGCCGCCTTCAAGCTCGAGCTGGCCTTCGAAGATGGCGGTATTGGGCTTGTGGCCGATGGCGATGAAAACGCCGGTCAGCGCGATATCCTTGGTCGCGCCATCTTTGGTGCTCTTGATGCGCATGCCGGTGACGCCGGTCTTGTCGCCCAGCACTTCGTCCAGCGTGTGGTCGAGTTCGAGGCTGATCTTGCCTTCCTTGACCTTTTCCATCAGGTGGTCGACCAGGATCTTCTCCGACTTGAAGGTGTCGCGGCGGTGCACGACGGTAACGTGTTTCGCGATGTTGGCGAGATAGAGCGCTTCCTCGACCGCGGTGTTGCCGCCGCCGATGACGGCCACATCCTGGTTCTTGTAGAAGAAGCCGTCGCAGGTGGCGCAGCCCGACACGCCCTTGCCCATGAAGGCCTGCTCGCTTTCCAGACCGAGGTACATGGCCGAGGCGCCGGTGGCGATGATGAGCGCATCGCAGGTGTAGGTGCCGGAATCGCCGATCAGTGTGAACGGCTTTTCGGTCAGCTTGGCAGTGTGGATCTGGTCGAAGATGATCTCCGTCTTGAAGCGCTCGGCGTGGCGCTGGAAACGGTCCATCAGCTCGGGGCCCTGCACGCCGTCGACGTCGGCCGGCCAGTTGTCGACATCGGTGGTGGTCATGAGCTGGCCGCCCTGCTGCATGCCCGTGATGACGACCGGGGAGAGGTTGGCGCGCGCGGCATAGACGGCGGCGGAATAGCCGGCGGGGCCGGAACCGAGGATGACGAGTTTGTGGTGTTGGGTGCTCATGTCGTTTCCAGGTGGAGGGGAAAGCGGCCTATTCTAACCAAACTTGGCGGCAGCATTTCCATGCCGCCCGCCCGGTATTCATCGCGAAGGCTGCATCGGGCGGTCATTTGCGGTCGCCGTCTCGCGTCCTGCTGCGTAATCCGCGATAATCCGCACATTCCTCGCAGAAAACCGTTCATGGCGCGTCCCGCTCCTCGCTCACCTCAGCCCCTGTCGCCCCGCATGCAGCGCCTGCTGCGCGAGGCGCGCGCATTGCTGGTAGGGGCCGCCGCGATCTTCCTCGCTGCCATCCTGCTGACCTACAGTCCTGCGGATCCGAGCTTCAGCACGACTGGCGACGATGTGACGCTCCACAATCTGGGCGGCCAGAGCGGTGCCTACCTGTCCGATCTGCTGTTGATGCTGTTCGGCGTATCGGCCTGGTGGTGGGTGGTGCTGGCGGTGGCCTACGTCATCCGCACCTTCCGTCATCTGGATGAAACGCCGCTGGCGGGCGGGCGCCAGCGCTGGATCCGGCTCGGCGGTTTCAGCCTGCTGCTGCTTTCCAGTACCGGCGTCGAATGGCTGCGTGCGTGGCACTGGGCGGTGGCGCTGCCCGATGCGCACGGCGGCGTGTTTGGCAGCATGGTGGGCGCCGGCGCAGGTGCGCTGCTGGGCTTTACCGGCGGCTCGCTGGCCTTGCTGCTGTTGATGGCCGTGGGCTTCAGCCTGTTCACCGGCATGTCGTGGCTGAGTATGGCCGAACGCACCGGCGAATGGGCCGAGCGCACCTGGTGGAACGCGGTCCAGGCCTGGCAGGCCTCGCGCGACCGCAAGCTGGGCGAAGTGGCGCAGCAAAAGCGCGAAGCCAAAGTCTCGGTGGTCAAGAAAAAGCTCGACGAGGCGCCGCCGGTGCGGATCGAGCCGGTGGTGAAGGAGGTGCCGCAATCGACCCGCGCCGTCGCCGAAAAGCAGGCGCCGCTGTTCTCCGACCTGCCCGACTCGCCGTTGCCGCCGCTGCACCTGCTGGACCCCGCCGACGAGGCGGTGGAAACCGCCAGCCCCGAAGCGCTCGAATACACCTCGCTGATGATCGAGCGCAAGCTCGCCGAATTCGGGGTCGAGGTGAAAGTCGTCTCGGCCTCGCCGGGCCCGGTGATCACGCGCTACGAAATCGAGCCCGCCATCGGCGTCAAGGGCAGCCAGATCGTCAACCTGTCGAAAGATCTGGCGCGCACGCTGTCGGTGATCAGCATCCGCGTGGTCGAGGCCATTCCCGGCAAGCACACGATGGGGCTGGAGATTCCCAATCCCAAGCGGCAGATCGTGCGGCTGTCGGAGATTCTCGGCTCGCAGGCCTATCACGACAGCGCCAGCCCCCTGACCATCACGCTGGGCAAGGACATCGCCGGCAACCCGGTGGTGGCTGACCTCGGCAAGATGCCGCACCTGCTGGTCGCCGGCACCACCGGCTCGGGCAAATCGGTCGGCGTCAACGCGATGATACTGTCGCTGGTGTACAAGTCCGACCCGAGCGCGGTGCGCATGATCATGGTCGACCCCAAGATGCTGGAGCTGTCGATCTACGAAGGCATTCCGCATCTGCTGGCGCCGGTGGTCACCGACATGAAGCAGGCCGCCAGCGCGCTCAACTGGTGCGTGGCC
>JAKACL010000016.1 GCA_021821425.1 Pseudomonadota bacterium | reverse complement strand
CGCTCCCTGTGTGTGGTGCTCGATTCAGGCGAAGGCTTCGGCTTGCTGTGCGGCCATCAGGATGGCGGCGTGCGACTGTGCCAGCGAGCGATCCTTGGTGTAGCTGGTCAGCATGTTCAGCACCGCGCCGCCGTCAAAGCGCAGACGCGACACCATCATGCCGGAGCTGGCCAGCTTGAGAATTTGTGCGGGGGTCAGGGCCTCGACCAGTTCGGCGACGTCCTGGCTGATGCCGAGGCGAAAAACGGCCGTGGCTTTATCGTGCTGGATCATGCTCTGCGCCAGCATCAGGTAGTTGAGATTGACATCGCGCATCTCGTCCAGCATTTCGTCCATTTTCATTTTGCCTGTCCTTCCGTCGAAATTATTTTCGAATTCACACTTAAGTCAGCGTGTTGAATTCGTTTTCGGACGGGACAGGGGAAAGTTAACGTAGAGAAGCGCTGTATTGCCGGTCCGATATCAACGACATTACGTGTCGGTGTCTGTCCTACAGGGGCAAAAAAGGCCACATGCGTGGCCTGGTCATGGCGGCCCGTGGCCTAGCTGCGCTTGTAGATATCCTCGAAACGCACGATGTCGTCCTCGCCCAGGTAGGTGCCCGACTGCACCTCGATCATGTGCAGGTCGATCTTGCCGGGGTTTTCCAGGCGGTGGGTGGTGCCCAGCGGGATATAGGTGGACTGGTTCTCGGTCAGCAGCATGACCTCGTCGCCGCAGGTGACGCTGGCGGTGCCGGACACCACGATCCAGTGCTCGGCGCGATGGTGGTGCATCTGCAGACTGAGCTTTTCGCCCGGCTTCACCATGATGCGCTTGACCTGGAAGCGCTCGCCCTCGTCGATGCCCTCGTACCAGCCCCAGGGCCGGTAGACCTGCTTGTGGACCAGGTGCTCGCAGCGTTTTTCGGCCTTCAGGCGGTCGACCAGTTTCTTCACGTCCTGCACCTGGTCCTTGTTCGCCACCAGCACCACGTCGGCGGTTTCCACCACCACCAGGTCGGTCACGCCGAGCAGCGCCACCATCCGGGTTTCGGCGCGAACGAAATTGTTGCGGGCATTTTCCAGCATGACGTCGCCGCGGGTGGCGTTGCCTTGCCCGTCTTTCTCTGCCACGTCCCACAATGCCGTCCAGGCGCCGATGTCGTTCCAGGCCATGTCGGCCGGCACCACGGCAGCGCGGCGGGTGTGTTCCATCACTGCGTAGTCGACCGAGTCCGAAGGACAGGCCTCGAAGGCGGCCGGATCCAGCCGCACGAAATCGAGGTCGAGCGAGGCGGCATCGAGCGCGGCGCGGCTGGCATCGAGAATATCGGGGCGCAGGGCCTTCAGTTCGTCGAGAAAATCGGTGGCGCGGAACAGGAACATGCCGCTGTTCCAGAAATAGTCGCCGGAATCGACATACTGCCGTGCCGTGTCCAGATCCGGCTTCTCGACAAAGGCCGCCACCTGGTGCGCGCCGGCGCTGTCGGCCAGCGGCGCGCCCTTCTTGATGTAGCCATAGCCCGTTTCGGGGGTGGCGGCCACGATGCCGAAAGTGGCCAGATGGCCGTGTTGTGCCGCCTTTGCCGCGGTGCGGATGGCGGCATGAAACGCCCCGACGTCGCCGATCAGGTGGTCGGCCGGCAGCACAAGCATCAGCGCGTCCGGATCGGCGCGCGACAACATCAGTGCGGCTACCGCAATCGCCGGCGCAGTGTTGCGCCCCACCGGCTCCAGCACGATGGCGTGCGGCGGCGTGTCGATCTGGCGCATCTGCTCGGCGATCATGAAACGGTGCTCGACATTGCACACCATCAGTGGGGCGGCCATTTCCGGCATGGCCGCCAGGCGACTGACCGTGTCCTGCAGCAGGCTCTTGTCGCTGGCAAGCGGCAGCAGCTGCTTCGGCAGCGCCGCGCGGGACAGGGGCCACAGGCGGGTGCCGGAGCCCCCGGAAAGAATCACCGGATGAATGATCGTCATGTCGTCAGCTCATTAAATTGTCATTGCGTCGAAACGCGGCACATTATCCCCCAGACACAGGGCCAGCGCCGCTTCCCAGTCGGGCAGCCGCACACCGAACGTCGCCGCCAGCTTGCCGCAGTCCAGTTGCGCGTTGGACGGGCGCGCCGCTGGCGTAGGATAGCCCGAAGTCGGAATTGCTGTCAGCCGCGCCGGGTTTTCGCCGGTTTTGGCCCTATGCGCCAGGATTGCCGCGGCAAAACCATGCCAGCTGGTGCGTCCGTCGCAGCTCAAATGATAAATCCCCGATGTTGCAGTTTGGTCGGGCCGGTCGAGCCAGCGCGCGATCGCCAGCGCCGTGGCCTCGGCGACCAGGCGCGACCAGGTCGGCGCGCCAAACTGGTCGTCGACCACCGCCAGACTGCCGCGCTCACGCGCCAGCCGCTGCAGGGTCAGCAGAAAATTGCGTCCACGCAGGCCGTATACCCAGCTGCTGCGCAGGATCAAATGCGGAATGCCGGCGCATTGCACCGCCTGCTCGCCGGCCAGCTTGCTCGCGCCATAGACCCCGAGCGGGCTGGGCGTGTCGTCTTCGGTGTACGCGCCGGCCTTGCGCCCGTCGAACACGTAGTCGGTGGAGAAATGCACCAGCGGGATGCCGCAGGCTGTCAGTTCTGCGGGCGCCACTGCATTGATGGCGTACGCCAGTTCGGGCTCGGACTCAGCCTTGTCCACAGCGGTGTAGGCAGCCGGGTTGACGATCAGGTCGGGCGCGATCGCAGCCACCGCGCGGCGGATGGCCGCCGTATCGGCAAGGTCGAGCGCATTGCGATCCGCTGCGACGACCTCTCCCAGCGGGGCCAGCGACCGCTGCAACTCCCAGCCCACCTGGCCGTTGACGCCAGTGAGCAGAATTCTCACTCAAACACCTCGCATTCGGCGAGCGGCAGACCGATCCGGTCCTTGACGGACAGCAGCGGTTCGTCCTCCAGCGGCCAGGCAATCCCCAGCGCCGGATCGTTCCACTGCAAACAGCGCTCGTGCCCCGGCGCGTAGTAATCGGTGGCCTTGTAGAGGAACTCGGCATGGTCGGACAGCACCAGAAAGCCGTGCGCAAAGCCGGGCGGAATCCAGACCATTTCATGCGACTCGGCCGACAGCCGGCAAGCCGCGACGCGACCGAAATGGGGCGAGGCGCGCCGCAGATCGACCGCCACGTCGAACACCTCGCCTGCCACCACGCGCACCAGCCTGCCCTGGGGCTGCCGAAGCTGATAATGCAGGCCGCGCAGCACGCCACGGATCGAGCGCGAATGGTTGTCCTGCACGAACTCGGCATCGATGCCCATCTCGGCGAACACCTTGCGGTTATAGCTCTCGAACAGGAAGCCGCGCGCGTCGCCAAACACCTTGGGGCGCAGCAGCAGCACCTCGGGATGCTGGGTTTCGATCACCTGCATCAGAACACCCGGTCGTTCAGCACGTCCATCAAATACTGGCCGTAGCCATTCATCATCAGCGGCTGCGCCAGGGCCTGCAGCTGTGCCGCGTCGATAAATCCCATGCGGTAGGCAATCTCTTCCGGACAGGCGATCTTCAGACCCTGGCGTTTCTCGATGGTCTGGATATAGAGCGCCGCATCGATCAGCGAATCGTGGGTGCCGGTATCGAGCCAGGCCTGGCCGCGTCCCATCACCTGCACGTCGAGTTCGCCCCAGTCGAAGTACTGGCGGATCAGGTCGGTAATTTCGAGCTCGCCGCGCGCTGAAGGCTTCAGTGCCCGTGCGATGTCGATCACCCGGTTGTCGAAAAAGTACAGGCCGGTGATGGCGTAGCGCGATTTGGGGCGGGCGGGCTTTTCCTCCAGGCTGACTGCACGGCCGTCGGCGTCGAACTCGATCACGCCGTAACGCTCGGGGTCGGTCACCGGGTAGGCGAACACGGAGGCGCCGTGCGTGCGCTGCCCGGCCATCTGCAAATCCTGGCTCAGTTCGTGGCCGTAGAAAATGTTGTCGCCCAGCACCAGGGCACAGGCGTCGGGGCCGATGAAATCGCTGCCGATCAGGAAGGCCTGCGGCAGGCCTTCTGGCGCGGCCTGCACCGCGTAGCGGATGCTGATCCCCCACTGCGCGCCGTCGCCCAGCAGCTGCTCGAAGCGCGGCGTGTCCTGCGGCGTGGAAACCAGCAGGATGTCGCATATCCCCGCCAGCATCAGCGTGGTCAGCGGGTAGTACACCATGGGCTTGTCGTAGACCGGCAGCAACTGCTTGGAAATGGCCTGGGTGATGGGATACAGGCGGGTGCCGGACCCGCCGGCGAGGATGATGCCCTTGCGTGTGCTCATGCGTGCGTGTCTGCGTAATTTCTGGATACCCAGTTGCGGTATTCGCCGCTGGTCACGTGATTGACCCAGTCCGGGTGCGCCAGGTACCAGGCCACCGTCTTCCTGATTCCGGACTCGAAAGTCTCGCTGGGCGTCCAGCCGAGTTCGCGCTCGATCTTGCCCGCGTCGATCGCGTAGCGCCGGTCGTGTCCGAGGCGATCTTTTACAAACGTGATCAGGCGGGCGTGCGGCGTCACCGGCGAGCCGGGGTGCAACTTATCGAGGATGGCGCACAGCGTGTTCACCACCTCGAGATTGGTCTTCTCGTTGCGGCCGCCGATGTTGTAGGTCTCCCCCACCTTGCCCGTTTCCAGCACGCGCCGGATCGCGCTGCAATGGTCGCCGACATAGAGCCAGTCGCGGACATTGCTGCCGTCGCCGTAGATCGGCAACGGCTTGCCCGCCAAAGCATTGTGGATCACCAGCGGGATCAGCTTTTCCGGAAACTGCAACGGCCCGTAGTTGTTCGAGCAGTTGGTGGTCAGCACCGGCAGGCCATAGGTGTGGTGGTAGGCGCGCACCAGATGGTCGGACGCGGCCTTCGATGCCGAATACGGGCTGTTCGGCGCATACGCCGTGGTTTCGGAAAACGCCGGATCGGCCGGGCCGAGGGAGCCGTAGACCTCGTCGGTCGACACGTGCAGAAAACGGAATCCCCCCTGCTCATCCGCCGGCAGCGCCGACCAGTGTGCACGCACCGCTTCCAGCAGATTGAACGTCCCGACCACATTGGTCTCGATGAATTCGGCCGGACCATGGATGGAGCGGTCGACATGGCTTTCGGCGGCGAAGTTGATGACCGCGCGGGGTCGATGACGGGCCAGCAAGTCGTCGACGAGCGTACGGTCGCCGATACCGCCCGGCACGAACACGTGCCGGGCATCGCCGCGCAGCGACTTCAGACTTTCCAGGTTTCCCGCATAAGTCAGTTTGTCGAGATTGAGAACGGCTTCGTCATCAGCCGCCAGCCAGTCCAGCACGAAATTGGCGCCGATGAAACCTGCGCCTCCGGTCACAAGGATCATGGAACGCTCAGTTGGCGGGTTTATCGTCCGTTTTTTCGCTGCCAGCCTTTTCGTCTCCGGTTGTTGCACCGGCCGGTGCAAAGCCGCTGGCGTACTCCACCGGAGTGGCTTCGCGCAGCTTCTTAAGGTCCGCTTCCATCAATTCCTTGCGTTTCTCCGTCATCAACGCGCGCTCGATGGCGCTGTACGCCTGTGCCTGCGTGACCGGCTGCAGTTGACTTTCCAACAGCTGCTCGATCAGCAGCTGCCCCGGACGCGTCGACATCACGGTCACCGCGCCATCCTTCATCTGGCTGAGACGGGCCAGCAGGGGCGTCGGAATCTGCTCGGCCGGCTTGACCGCCACGGCAGTCTTGCCGTCGATGCCCTGCTCTTTCACCCAGTTGACGAAATCGCCCATCGAATGACTGCTCTTGAGCCTGGCTTCGACTTCGGCCACGCGCGACGGCTCGACCTGGAGGTCCAGTTCCTGAATCCGGTAAATCCGCCGCTGGGAGAAGAGTTCGGGATGCGCATTGTAATAGGCGGCTACCTCGTCTTCCGTGGGCTTGGCGACGTCCTTGAAGTTGCGCTCGACATAGGCTTCCGCCAGCGCCTGGCGGCTGGCCTGTGCCATCGCGATCGCCACCGCCGGATCCTTGTCGATTCCGGCCTTTTGCGCGGCCTGCGCCACCAGGCGCTGATCGATGAGCGCCTGCAGGAATTTGCGTTTTGCTTCGGCGGTCTGCGCTTCGTCCAGCGTGCCCAGGCGCGACACGGCGAGGTCCAGTTCGGCTTTGCTGATTTTGTCGCCGGCAACGGTGGCCACGGTTTCGCTTTTGGTTGCAGTGGCGGGTTTTTCACATGCGGACAGCAGCATGGCAAGCGCGGCGAGCGCGATCAACGATGCATGGGGGGATTTCATGGGCACTCCTGTTATCGAACGTGCCCGTATGGTGAGGGATTGAACGGTATTCGGCAAGCCGCCTGCCACTCGCGCCGGCGAAGCGCCGAGGTGGCCAAAGGGTGGAAGCTGGCTTGACCGCCTGCACGATGTACAGGCAGGATCAAGCGACAAGGCACAGGCTACCCGGGCTTCACGCGCAGGGCACCTGCCCGTCTTTCAGTTTTTACAGTCCGTCGTCCGCCATGGCCTTCGGGCCGCTCGACTGACGGGCCTCGCGCAAGGCGCGTGCCGCCCGCTCCTTCGCGGTTTCACGCGTGGGATCGTTCATTGCGGCCGGGCCGCTCGACTTGCGGGCTTGTTGCAGCGCCAGCGCGGCTCTTTCCCGGGCGGCTTTTTCGTCCTCGATGCGCTTCGCGTTCAGCGCGGCCTGGCGGGCGCGTTCCGCCTGTTCTGCCTTCAGGGCCGCATCGCGACGCGCCTGCGCCTGCGCTTGCGCCTGCGCCGCTTCCTGGGCCCGGCGCTGCTCGGCTTGCTTGAGGGCGAGTTTTTCGGCCGCATCACGGGCCGCCTGCTGGCGAGCACGCTCGGCTTCCCGCTTGCGCTCGGCTTCCTCTCGAGCCTTCTTGGCTTCGAGGCGGGCGCGCGCTTCCTTGAGGTCTTCGCGAATCTGCATGCCGGTCTGGCGAATGCGCTCGCCGGCTGCGGCGAGGTCGCCGCCATCGGCGGGCGGTTCAACCGCGGACGCGCCTGCCGGCAACAAGCCGATCAGCGCAACGACGGCAATGCGGGATGCGTGGGAGAGATTCATGACAACTCCTTCGTATTTAACGTTCAGGTCGCAGGCACGCATCGCCGGTGACGGAAATACCGTCAACCCGGAATGCGGACCTGCCGCTTAAACGTTAATACGGCCACGCACGCCGAAAACTTTATGCAATCGCCCCGAAATCAGGCCGGCACGGCTTCCTCGAACACCAGGCTCACCTGCCCGTTGGCGTCGGTGTCGATGGTGACCCGCCCGCCGTGTGCCAGCTTGCCGAACAGCAGTTCATCGGCCAGCGCCTTGCGGATGGTGTCCTGGATCAGACGTGCCATGGGCCGCGCGCCCATCAGGGGGTCGAAGCCGTTCTTGGCCAGATAGGCCTTCAAGGCGTCGGTGAACACCGCCTCGACCTTCTTCTCGTGCAGTTGCTCTTCCAGCTGCATCAGGAACTTGTCGACCACCTGCAGGATGATCGGCTCGGACAGCGGCGCAAACGGGATGATCGCGTCGAGCCGGTTGCGGAACTCCGGCGTGAACATCCGCTTGATCTCAGCCATCTCGTCGCCGCTTTCGCGCGAATTGGAAAAGCCGATGCTGGCCCGATTGAGCATTTCCGCGCCCGCATTGGTCGTCATCACCAGCACCACATTGCGGAAATCGGCCTTGCGCCCGTTGGTGTCGGTCAGCGTGCCGTGGTCCATCACCTGCAGCAGCACATTGAAAATATCCGGGTGCGCCTTCTCGACTTCATCAAGTAAAACAACTGCATATGGATGTTTGTTGATGGCTTCTGTCAACAACCCGCCCTGATCGAAACCGACATAGCCCGGCGGCGCGCCGATCAGGCGGCTTACCGCATGGCGCTCCATGTATTCCGACATGTCGAAGCGGATCAACTCGACCCCCAGCACATAGGCCAGCTGGCGCGCGACCTCGGTCTTGCCGACGCCGGTGGGGCCGGAAAACAGGAAGTTGCCGATCGGTTTCTGCGGATTGCCGAGCCCGCTGCGCGACATCTTGATCGCGGTGGCGAGCGCATCGATCGCAGCATCCTGGCCGAACACCACGGCCTTGAGGTCGCGGTCCAGTGTCTTCAGCGAATTCTTGTCGTCGGACGACACGGTCTTGGGCGGAATCCGAGCGATCTTGGCGATGATGTCCTCGATCTCCTTCGGCGTGATCGTGCGCTTCTGCCTGGATTTCGGCAGGATGCGCTGTGCGGCGCCCGCCTCGTCGATGACGTCGATCGCCTTGTCCGGCAGGTGCCGATCGTTGATATAGCGCGCCGACAGTTGCGCTGCGGTGGTCAGCGCGGCCGCCGTGTACTTGACGCCATGGTGATCCTCGAAGCGCGACTTCAGGCCGCGCAGGATCGCCACCGTCTCGCTGACCGAGGGCTCCGGCACGTCGATTTTCTGGAATCGCCGTGATAAAGCGTGATCTTTCTCGAAAATGCCGCGATATTCGGTGTACGTGGTCGCGCCGATACAGCGCAGATTGCCCGACGACAAGGCCGGTTTCAGCAGGTTGGACGCGTCGAGGGTGCCACCCGATGCCGCCCCGGCACCGATCAGGGTATGGATTTCGTCGATGAACAGGATGGCCTTCGAATTGTCGGCGAGCTGCTTCAGCACCCCCTTCAGGCGTTGCTCGAAGTCGCCGCGGTATTTGGTGCCGGCCAAGAGCGCCCCCATGTCCAGCGCATACACGGTGCTTTGCGCCAGGATGTCGGGCACGCCACCCTCGATGATGCGGCGCGCCAGACCTTCGGCGATCGCGGTCTTGCCGACACCGGCCTCGCCGACCAGCAGCGGATTGTTCTTGCGCCGGCGGCACAGGGTCTGGATCACGCGCTCGAGTTCCTGATCGCGCCCGATCAGCGGATCGATCTTGCCGGCAAGCGCCTGCGTGTTCAGATTCTGCGCAAAACTGTCGAGGGGCGACGCGGCCGGGGCCTCGGCGCTGGACTCGGCCACTTCGTCGGGCCGCACCGGCTCGCTCTGCGGGGTCTTGGTAATGCCGTGGGAGATGAAGTTGACGATGTCGAGCCGGGTCACGCCCTGCTGGGTGAGGAAATACACCGCATGCGAATCCTTCTCGCCGAAAACCGCCACCAGCACGTTGGCGCCGGTCACTTCCTTCTTGCCGGACGACTGCACGTGCAGGATCGCGCGCTGGATCACGCGCTGGAAGCCGAGCGTGGGCTGGGTGTCGACCTCGCCCTCGCCGTCCACCTTGGGAGTGTGCTCCTCGATGAAGGCGCCGAGCTGCTCGCGCATCGACTCGATGTTGGCGCCGCAGGCGCGCAACACCTCCATTGCCGAGGGATTGTCCAGCATCGCCATCAGCAGGTGCTCCACCGAAATGAATTCGTGGCGCTTCTGCCGTGCGTCCATGAACGCCATGTGCAGCGTGACTTCGAGTTCCTGGGCAATCATCTCAACTTTCCTCCATCGTACATTGCAGCGGGTGCTGATGCTGCCGGGCAAAATCCACAACCTGTTCCACCTTGGTGGTCGCGATATCGCGCGGGTACACCCCGCACACACCCACACCCTCAGTATGCACTTTGAGCATGATTTGCGTGGCCCGTTCTTGGTCGATCCCGAAAAACTTTTTCAGAACGTGCACCACGAATTCCATCGGTGTGTAATCGTCATTCAGCAACAACACCTTGTAGAGCGGCGGCGGCTTCACTTTTGCCGCAGCCGGTTCCAGAAGGGTAGTGCTTTCTCGCTTGGTTGCCATAGCCGGAATAAGCCTGTCTTCTTGGCCTTATTTTGATGTGATGTGCGGAATTATCAAGCCCGCGGTGAGTAGGGCTTAGGGTTGCCTTGCCCCGAGTGTACGGCATCTGGCTGTCCGGTTCGTCATCAGGCCCGATTGCATATCTGTGCCACCTTCACTCGAGGCAATGTCAATCTGTAACATGCTTCTGTTGAAATACGATTCTGTTACAAGGCCGAGTCCGCTGCCAAGCGGCCGCCACATTGATTCGGGGACAACAGACCGTGCTTTCATTCAATACCACATACCGTCCTATCCGCCAGGGCGGTTTCACCTTGCTCGAACTGCTGGTGGTGCTGGTGATCCTGGGCCTGCTGGCGGGCTATGTGGCGCCGCGCTATTTCTCGCAGGTCGGCAAATCCGAGGTGACGACCGCGCAGGCGCAGATCGGCGCGCTGGAAAAGGCGCTCGACCAGTACCGCATCGACACCGGGCGTTATCCCAGCACCGAGCAGGGGCTGGCGGCACTGAATGCCAAGCCGGCCGACGAGGCGCGCTGGAGCGGCCCCTACCTTAAAAAAGCGGTGCCGAGCGACCCCTGGGGCAATCCCTATCAATATCGCATGCCGGGCGAACACAGCGAAGTGGACGTGTTTTCCCTCGGCCGCGACGGCCGCCCCGGCGGCACCGAAGCCGACGCCGACATCGGCAACTGGTAGGTAGATAGGGTAGATGCGCTATCGGGTCAAAGCCTTGCATCCTGGCGCCGGCGTGACGGCGCTCACGGTCGAGGCGCTCGACGAAGCCGAGGCCATCAGCCGGCTGCAGCGTGAAGGCGCGCAGGTGCTGTCGGTCGTGGCCGAGCGCGGCCACTGGCTGTCGGCACGACGTGCGCGGTTTCCGCTGCTGCTGTTCACCCAGGAACTGATCGCGCTGCTGGACGCCGGCCTGACCCTGACCGAGGCGCTGGAAACCCTGGCCGAAAAGGAGACGCGCGCCGAATCGCGCCAACTGATCGAACGCCTGCTTACCACCATGCGCGAAGGCCGGCCGTTTTCGGCGGCGCTGGCCGCGCAGCCCGAGAGGTTCCCGCCGCTGTATGCCGCCACGGTGCGGGCGGCCGAGAGCACCGGCGACCTGTCGCCAGCCCTCGCGCGCTTTGTCGGCTACCAGAACCAGATCGACTCGGTCAAGAAAAAAGTCCTGTCGGCGTCGATTTACCCGATGCTGCTGATCGGCGTCGGCACGCTGGTGATCGGTTTTCTGCTCGGCTATGTGGTGCCGCGCTTTGCCACGGTGTATGCCGATGCCGGGCGCGACCTGCCGTGGATGTCGCAGATGCTGCTGGCCTGGGGCGAGGCGGTCGAGGCGCACGGCGGCTGGATCGCGCTGGGGGCGATCGGCCTGATTGCCGGCTTCGTCGTGGCCCTGGCCCAGCCTGCCACTCGCGCGGCGCTCACCCGGCTGGCCTGGCGCATCCCGGCCGTCGGCGAACACCTGCGCACCTTCGAGCTGGCGCGCTTCTACCGCAGCCTCGGCATGCTGCTGGTCGGCGGCATTCCGATCGTGCCGGCGCTCGGGATGGTGACCGGGCTCTTGTCCGCCCACCTGCGTAGCGGTGCGGCAACGGCAATGGAAGCGATGCGCCGCGGCGAAACCATTTCGGCCGCGTTTGCCCGCGGCGAGCTGACCACGCCGGTCGCCGCGCGGCTGCTGCGCGTCGGCGAAAAAAGCGGCCGCATGGGCGAGATGATGGAGCGCATCGCCATCTTCCACGACGAGGAAATGGCGCGCTGGGTCGACTGGTTCACCCGCCTGTTCGAGCCGCTCTTGATGGTGTTCATCGGACTGACGATCGGCCTCATTGTCGTGTTGCTCTATATGCCGATTTTCGAGCTGGCGGGATCGATCCAGTGAACGCGCCGCAGCCCGCCCTCACCCCGGCCACGCTGACCAGTCTGCGCGAGCAGGCGCGCGCCGCCGGCCAGCCTGTGATGCTGCGGGTGCAGGAGCAGTTCGGTCTGGACGCCGAGGCCACCCTGGCCCTGCTCGCGGCGCACAGCCGCCAGCCGGCGTTCGACATGGCCGCACTCAATGCGCTGACGGTCGACTTCAGCCTGCTCGGCTTCAACGAGGCCGCGCGGCGGCATTGCCTGGTCGCGCAGGATGCCGAGGCCCGCACCTGGCTGCTGCTGACCGATCCGTGGGACAGCGCCAGCCGCGCCTACGCCGCGCATGTGCTGGGCGTGCCGTTCAGCACCGGGCTGGCTCACCCGGCCGATCTGGCGGCGCTGATGGCTCGCCACGAGGAAGGCCTGCGCGCGATGGAGGGGATGGGCGGCGGCGGCACGCAGGCGGCGCAGGATTCGGGCGCCGAGGCCTTGTCGTTTGCCAGCATCGCCGAGGACACCAGCCCCGTGGTGCGACTGGTGCGTTCGACGCTGTACGACGCGCTGAAGGCGGGGGCGTCCGACATCCACCTGGAAACCGACGCCCACGGCCTGACGGTCAAATACCGCATCGACGGCGTGCTCTCGCACATCGCCCACGCGCCGGGCGTCGAGGTGGCCGAGCAGGCGATTTCGCGGATCAAGGTGATGTCCGAGCTCGACATCGCCGAGCGCCGGGTACCGCAGGACGGCCGCTTCAAGGTGGCGATCCAGGGCCGCGAAGTCGACGTGCGGGTGTCGGTGATGCCAAGCGTGTTCGGCGAGGACGCAGTGCTGCGGATCCTGGACCGGCAGGCGCTGTCGGAGGAACTCGCCGGGCTGACGCTGGAAGGCCTCGGCTATGCCGGGGCGCAGCTCGCGCGCATCCGCAAGCTGGCGGCCGAGCCCTACGGCATGCTGCTGGTGACCGGGCCCACCGGCTCGGGCAAGACCACCACGCTGTATGCAGCGATCTCCGAAATCAACCACGGCCGCGACAAAATCATCACCATCGAAGACCCGGTCGAATACCAGCTGCCGGGCGTGCTGCAGATTCCGGTCAACGAGAAGAAGGGCCTGACCTTCGCGCGCGGCCTGCGCTCGATCCTGCGCCACGACCCGGACAAGATCATGGTCGGCGAAATCCGCGACGCCGATACCGCGCAGATCGCTGTGCAGTCGGCGCTGACCGGACATCTGGTGTTCACCACCGTGCACGCCAACAACGTGTTCGACGTCATCGGCCGCTTCATCCACATGGGCGTCGATCCCTACAGCTTCGTCTCGGCGCTGAACGGCATCGTCGCGCAGCGCCTGCTGCGCATCAACTGCCCGCACTGCGCGGCGCCGGTCGAGCCGTCGGCCGAATTGCTCGAACTGTCGGGCCTGACCGCCGAAAAAACCCGCGACTTCGCCTTCAGCCAGGGCACCGGATGCGGTCATTGCCGCGGCAGCGGCTACAAGGGCCGGCGCGCGATCGCGGAAACCCTGCTGCTCACCGACGAACTGCGCGAGCTGATCGTGGCGCGCGCGCCGATCGGCCAGATCAAGGAAGCCGCCGAACGCGGCGGCACCCGTACCCTGCGCGACGCCGCGCTGGCGCGGGTCAAGGCAGGCGACACCACGCTGGAGGAGATCAACCGTGTCACGCTGGCGGCCTGACACATTGCGCATCGCGCTCGCGCCCGGCGAGGCGGCGCTGCTGCGCGCGCGCACCTCTCGCGTGCTGACGTCGCCGGCCCGCAGCGCCGACAGCCTGCTGCCGCTGCTCGACGCTGTGCTCAGCGAGCCCGCCTGGCAGAGCCCACGGGTCGAGGTGGTGCTGTCGCAGCACTTCGTCCGTCATGTGCTGACGCCACCGCCCGGCAAGGCGCTGTCGCGCGCCGAGGAACAGGCGCTGGTGGCCGCCAGCCTGCGCGAGATCTACGGCGAGGCGGCCGCGCCCTGGCAAGTGCAGGTGCACAGCCAGCCGCCGCAATACGGGCTGGTCGGCGCAGCCGTGGACACCGCCCTGGTGCGGCAGCTGGACGCACTGCTGGCGCGGCATGGCTGCCGCGACGTGCACATCCGCCCGCTGGCCAGCCATGCCGCGCGGCGCCTGCCGGCCCGGCTCGACGGCTGGTGGGTGCTGGCCGAAGCCGGCTGGCTCAGCGTGTTCGGCGGTAGCCACGGCGTCTGGCACCACCTCGCCGCGCAGCCGGCAGATGCCGACTGGGCGGCCGCACTGCCGCAGCTGATCGAGCGCGAAGCCGCGCAGGCCGCGCTGCCCATGCCGGCCACAGTGTGGGTCCAGGCGCTCGGCGCCGGCGCCGTATCGGCCCCGAAAACCGGTGCCCTGCGCTGGCAGGTGCTGCCGCACGACAGCCACACCCAGGGCGCGCTTGCGCTGGCAGGCATCTAGATGGCCCGTCTCGATTTCGATTTTCATGCGCGTCCCGCGCGTCCCGGCAAAGGGGCCCTCGTGCTGGCGCTGGCCGGTGCGGCGGCGCTGGGCTGGAGCTGGAACACCCTGCAGACGGCGCGCGCGACCGAAGCTGGCCTCGCCCTGCAAATCGCCGCGCTCGAACAGGCGGCGCCCCGCGCGGCCGCGCGCCCGGCCGCGGCTGCCGACACCGCCGCGCAAGCCGCGCAGACCGATGTCGCGGCATTGCTCGCCTATTCCTGGCAGCCCGCATTCGAGGCCCTGGCCAACGCGCTCGACGACACGGTCGCGCTGGTGTCGCTCGACGCGAGCCAGACCCGCTCGCAACTCAAGCTGGTGGCCGAGGCGCGCACGCTGGCGGATGCCGTCGCCCTGATCGACAGATTGCAGCAGCAGCCGGGGGTAAAGCGCGCCGCGCTGGTCCAGCACGAAGTGCAGATCGAAGCCGACCGGCAGCCGGTGCGCTTCAACCTGATGGTGGAGCTGCAGCCATGAACACGCTGCTGTGGCGGCTTCGGCAATGGGCGCGGCGCCTGGGCGCAACCGGCCTGGCCGGGCTCGGCCTGCTGGTTGCCGCACTGCTGTTGCAGACGATCGGCGTCGGCACGCTGCAGCGGTCGATTGCCGCCCAGCAGGACCGGCTGGCCGCGTTGCGTATAGCCGCCGCCGCGCGCGAGGCGTCGCCCGCGCCGCCCGTCTTCAACCCCCTGGCCGCCTTGCCGCCCACCGGTGCGGCCTCGCAGCAGATCGGCGAACTGGCGCAGCTGGCCGCGTCGCACGGGCTGGCGCTGCCGCGCGGCCGGTACAGCGTGACGCCGCAGGCCGGCACCGCGCTGGTGCGCTGGCAGCTGGTGCTGCCGGTCGAGACGCCCTATCCGGCGCTGCACGCCTTCCTCGCTGCGGCGCTTGAACGCCTGCCCAACCTGACGCTGGATGAACTGAAACTCGAGCGCGAGCGCATCGAGTCGGCCTACCTGCAGGCCGAACTGCGGATGAGCCTGTTCGTGGAGACGGCACCATGACAGCACCCCTGCGCCGCGCCCTGCTGTTTCTGGCGCTGGCCGGCGTGGTCGGCTGGTCGTTGTGGCTGGCGTCCGGCGAAACGGACCCCCCCGTGGTCGACGTTGCCAAGCCAGCAACGCGCGCCCGCTCGCCCGCGCCGGCCGAAGCTGCGGCGCCGACACCGCCGCCCGAAGCCGCGCCGCGGCTGGCGCTGTCGCGCACCAACCTGTTCCCCGAACAGACCTGGTACGTGCCGCCGCCCCCCCCGCCGCCGCCGCCCTATGTTGCGCCGCCGCCCCCGCAGGCACCGGCCCTGCCGTTCAGCTACATGGGGCGCTGGCAGGAAGCCGGCCAGACCACGTATTACCTGGCGCGCGGCACGCTGCCGGTGAGCGTGCGCGCAGGCCAGGTGCTCGACGGCGTTTGGCGGCTGGAGCCGGTCACCGGCGACCAGCTGAATTTCACCTATCTACCGCTGGACCAGACGCGCAGCCTGCGCACAGGAGATTGAGTTGCAGTACACCCGCCCTTCCGTTCTGACCGCCGCGCTGCTTGTCCTGAGCGTGGCCGGTTGCGCCAGCACCAGCCTCAACGAGGGTCGCGAGCTGATCGCCGCCGGCAAGCCCGAAGCCGGCCTCGACCACCTGCGCGCGAACCTGGAACGCGAGCCCGGCAACATCGAGCTCAAGGCCTATTACCACACCCAGCGCGAGCGCCTGGCCAGCGAGCGCCTCACGCAGGCGCAGCAGGACCTGGATGCTGGCCGCTTCGACGCGGCTGAAGCCACGCTGCAAAGCGTGTTACGCATGCATCCCGAAAACCCGCGCGCAGCCACGCTCTACGCCAACCTGGCGACGGCGCGGCAGCATCAGCAGGCGGTGGAGAAAGCCGATCAGGCGCTGGCGGCGGGCCGCACCGACGAGGCCGCGCTCGCCTTGCGCCAGGTCTTGTCGCAAAACCCGGGGCACGCCGGCGCACAGCGCCTGCTGCAGCAGATCCAGGCCGCGCGCCAGGCCGACGAGCTCAGCCCGCGCGAACTCGGCGCTGCATACCGCAAGCCGATCACGCTGGAATTCCGCGATGCGCCGCTGCGCAATGTGTTCGACATGATCTCGCGCCAGTCCGGCATCAATTTCGTGTTCGACAAGGACGTCCGGCTCGACACCAAAGCGACGCTGTTCGCGCGCAATACGCCGATCGCCGACGCACTGGATATGCTGTTGGTGAGCGGACAGTTGGCGAAAAAAGTGGTCAACGCCAGCACGCTGCTGATCTATCCCGACGTGCCGCAGAAGCAGAAGGCCTACCAGGAACTGATGGTGAAGAGCTTCTACCTCGGCAATGCCGATGCCAAGGCCACGATGGCGATGCTGCGCACCCTGGTGAAAACGCGCGACCTCTTCGTCGACGAGCGGCTGAACCTGCTGATCATGCGCGACACGCCCGACGCCATCCGCCTGGCCGAAAAGATCATCGCGGTGCAGGACCTGGCCGAGCCGGAAGTGATGCTCGACGTCGAGGTGCTGGAAGTGAAGCGCGGGCGGCTACTCGATCTCGGCGTGCAATATCCCAACCAGTTCTCGCTGCTGAATCTGCCGCCATCGACCACCTCGACCATCGGCCAGGGCGGCGTGGTCACCAACACCACGCCGCCGGCTTCGGTGCTGACGGTGGAAAGCCTCAGGGACATCACGCGCGGCGACATTGCCATCAGCCCCACCCCCACGGTGAACTTCCGCAAGGACGACAGCGACGTCAACATCCTGGCCAATCCGCGCATCCGCGTGAAGAACCGCGAAAAAGCCAAGATCCATATCGGCGACAAGGTGCCGGTGATCACCTCCAACACCACCTCGACCGGGGTGATCTCGGAATCGGTGTCCTATCTCGACGTGGGACTCAAGCTCGACGTCGAGCCCAGCGTGCTGATGCGCGACGACGTGCAGATCAAGGTCGGGCTGGAAGTCTCCAGCATCGTGCGCGAAATCCGCGGCAGCAGCGGCACGCTGACTTATCAGATCGGCACCCGCAACGCCGGCACCACGCTGCGCCTGAAGGACGGCGAGACCCAGGTGCTGGCCGGGCTGATTTCGGACGAGGATCGGAGTACCGCCAGCCGCATCCCCGGTCTGGGCGACCTGCCTCTGCTGGGGCGGCTGTTTTCCAACCAGCGCGACGAACGCAGCAAGACCGAGATCGTGCTGCTGATCACGCCGCGCATCCTGCGCAGCGACGCCACCCGCCAGCCGGCGCTGACCGAATTCCGCGGCGGCACCGAGAACGCCATCGGCGGCGGCCTGCCGTCCCAGCCCCAGGTGTTCAACGCGCCACCGCCGCCACCCGACGACGGGCCATCCCCGACCGACGGAATTCCCTCGCCCTCGCCCCTATCCGATGTGACAGGGCCGGCGCCCAACAGCCCGGGTCAGCCGGTTCCGCCATCCGGCAGCGCACCGGTCGCGCCACCGCAGATTCCCGCGCCGCCGGAAACGGACAACTAGACCATGCAGCACCGCAACGCCGGATTCAGCCTGATCGAACTGGTGGTCACGCTGGCCATCCTCGCGCTGCTCGCCAGCGTGGCGGTACCGTTCGCGCAGCTGGTGCAGCAGCGCCACAAGGAAACCGAATTGCGCGACGCGCTGCGGCAGATGCGCACCGCGCTCGACGCCTACCGTCAGGCGGTGAAGGAAGGCCGCATCGAGTCCGCGGCAGACGCCAGCGGCTACCCGCCCGATCTCGACGCGCTGTGGCAGGGCGTCGCCGACAAAACCAAGCCCGACGCGAGCAAGATCTATTTCCTCCGCCGCCTGCCGCGCGATCCGTTTTATCCGGACGCCACCGCGCCGCCGGCCGATACCTGGGGCGTGCGCAGTTACGCCAGCCCGCCCGACGCGCCCAGCCCGGGACGCGACGTCTTCGATGTCTACTCGCTGTCGCCGCAGACCGGGCTCAACGGCGTGCCCTATCGCGAATGGTGAATC
>JAKACL010000015.1 GCA_021821425.1 Pseudomonadota bacterium | reverse complement strand
GATTTTCCGGCGCGCGACGACGAAAACTGGCTCAAGCACACGCTGTATTCGCTCGAGGGCGATCACGTGGATGCCAAACCGGTGCGGTTGAAGCCGCTGACGGTGGAGTCGATCAAGCCGAAGGAGAGGGTGTATTGATGGGGATTTGGCCTTCGCTTTCTTGGGTGGCAATGCAGGGGCTTCGCGTTTCGCCTGCGGGCGAGTTACTTTCTTTTGCGTGGCCAAAAGAAAGTAACCAAAGAAAAGGCCACCCCTGGTGTGTCGGCCTTCGGCTCCCCTGCGATGCTCGCCGCGCGGGGCGGCGCGGGAACTCGCCCTGGCGAGCCGCAAAAAACGCGGCTCGCTGCGGAGCTCAAACACCCCGCGCCTCTTTTCCCCGCACGGCTGCGCTTCTCGGCGACACACAAGGGGCGCCCTTGCATGCGCCAGTGCTTGGCAAAGAGTCGGCATTACGCGTGAGCGGCACCCGGGGTTGTTCCCCTTCAGCGCTGCCGATTTGGCGTGTGCGGGCGGGGAAAAAGCGGAACCGTGTCCGAGCTCCGCAGCAAGGCACGTTTTGTGTGCCTTGCCAGGGCGAGTTGGTGGAGCGCCCGCACGCGCACGCCAAATTGGGAACCCGCAGGGCAGCGATGTGGGGTCGCCTTTTCTTTGGTTACTTTCTTTTGGCGAAGCAAAAGAAAGTAACTCGCCCAAAGGCGAAAAGCGAAGCCGTCATGCATGTACGGTATTCGCAGAGGACAGCGCTATGAAATTTCGCCTCTACCGCTACTCCCCAGAATCCGGCGAGAAGCCCACCATGCAGGACGTGGAACTCGACATCGACCCCGCCGGCAAGATGCTGCTCGACGCGCTCTTGGCGATCAAGGCGCAGGACGAAACGCTGTCGCTGCGCCGCTCCTGTCGCGAGGGCGTGTGCGGCTCGGACGCGGTGAACGTCAACGGCAAGAACCGGCTCGCGTGTATTACGCCCTTGACCGAGCTGCAGGAGCCGATCGAGGTGCGGCCGCTGCCGGGCCTGCCGGTGATCCGCGACCTGATCGTCGACATGGAGCCGTTCTACAAGCAGTACCGTTCGATCAAGCCGTGGCTGATCAACGACGCGCCCGAGCCCGAGGTCGAGCGGCTGCAAAGCCCGGAAGACCGTGCGCTGCTCGACGGCGCCTATGAATGCATTCTGTGCGCCTGCTGCACCACCTCGTGCCCGTCGTTCTGGTGGAATCCGGAGACCTTCGTCGGCCCGGCGGGGCTGTTGCAGGCCTACCGCTTCATCGCCGATTCGCGCGACGAGGCGACTGCCGCGCGGCTCGACAACCTGGAGGATCCCTACCGGCTGTATCGCTGCCGCGGCATCATGAACTGCGTCGACGCCTGCCCCAAGGGGCTGAACCCGACGGCGGCGATCGGCCGCATCAAGTCGCTGCTGGTGAAGCGCCGTGTCTGACGCGCTGGCCTGGCGCTGCCGGCGCGGTTTGCTCGAGCTGGATCTCTGGCTGGGTGGCTTTCTGGACGCGCACCGCGCTACACTTCAGCCTGGCGAGGTCGCCGCGCTGGAGCGGCTGCTGGGCCTGTCGGACATGGAGCTGCTCGACAGGCTGCAAGGCCGGTCGCCTGCGGGCGATGCCGGTCTTGCCGCGCTGATTGAACGCCTGCAAGAATACCGGGCAGCAACATTACTGGAATCACAATGAAAAAAACCGTCACCCTCACCTTCAGCGACGGCAGTCCGTCCATCGAACTGCCGATTGAGCAGGGCACCTATGGCAAGCCGGTGATCGACATCCGCGCGCTCGGCACCCACGGCTATTTCACCCATGATCCAGGCTTTACCGCGACGTCGAGCTGCAACTCGGCGATCACCTATATCGACGGCGACGAGGGCCTGCTGTATTACCGCGGTTATCCGATCGAGGAGCTGGCCTACCAGTCGGACTACATGGAAGTCTGCTACCTGCTGATCCACGGCGAACTGCCGACGGCCGAGCAGAAGGAGACGTTCGAGACCTCGATCCGCCACCACACGCTGCTGCACGACCAGATGGAAAACGTGTTCCGCGGTTTTCGCCGCAGCGCGCATCCGATGGCGGTGATGATCGGCGTGACCGGTGCGATGTCGGCCTTCTATCACAAGGGCTTGGACAACTTCAATCCGAAGCATCGCGAGATCGTCGCGCACCGGCTGATCGCCAAGGTGCCGACGGTGGCGGCGTGGGCCTACAAGTTCAACGAGGGACAGCCCTTCGTCTATCCTCAGAACCGGCTGTCGTATGCCGAGAACTTCATGCACATGATGTTCTCGACGCCGTGCGCGCCCTACGAGCCGAATCCGGTGCTGGCGCGCGCGCTCGACCGCATTTTCATCCTGCACGCCGACCATGAGCAGAATGCCTCGACCTCGACGGTGCGCCTGGCCGGCTCCAGCGGCGCCAATCCCTACGCCTGCATCGCCAGCGGCATGGCCTCGCTGTGGGGGCCGTTGCACGGCGGCGCCAACGAGGCCGTGCTGCAGATGCTGGAGGAGATGGACGACGTCTCCAAGATCCCCGGCTTCATCAAGCGCGCCAAGGACAAGTCCGACCCGTTCCGCCTGATGGGTTTTGGCCACCGCATCTACAAGAACATGGACCCGCGCGCTGCGATCATCCGCCAGACCTGCTACGAGGTGCTGGACGAGCTCGGCCTGCGCGACGACCCGCAGTTCAAGATCGCGCTGGAGCTTGAGCGCATCGCGCTGGAAGACGACTATTTCATCGAGAAGAAGCTCTATCCGAACGTCGATTTCTATTCCGGCATCATCTTCCGTGCGCTCGGCATTCCCACCAGCATGTTCACCGCGCTGTTCGCGATGGCGCGCACTGCCGGCTGGGTCGCGCAGTGGCACGAAATGCTGTCCGATCCTGCGCACAAGATCGGCCGGCCGCGCCAGCTCTATACCGGTCCGGCGCGGCGCGATTTTGTGCCCATCGACCAGCGCGGGACCTGAATCCGGACGATATCCATGAGCGCGCCTGACTGGTCCCGGACGTCCCCGCTGTATGCCGGCAATGCAGCCTACCTGGAACAGTTCGGCGACGCGGCGCTGGCGCCCTGGCTGGCGCAGCCGCTGCCGGGCCCGGTCGGCGCAACCGATGCCGCGCAGGTGTCGGTGCTGCGGCTCATCAATGCCTACCGCTACCTGGGGGTGCGCCAGGCGGAGCTCGATCCGCTGCGGCGTTTCGAGCCGCCGCCCACCCCCGAACTCGACCCCGCGCACTACGGCCTGACCGAGGCCGACCTTGCCCGCGAATTCGAAACCGGTTCGCTGTGCGGCGTCGACCGCACCACGCTGGCCGATGTGCTTCAGCGTGTCCGCAGTGCCTACTGCGGACATGTCGGTATCGAATACATGCACATCACCGACGTGGCGCGCAAACGCTGGCTGCAGGAGCGCATCGAATCGGCGCAGGGCCAATTCGGTGTCTCGGTCGACCTCAAGAAACAGCTGCTCAAGCGCCTGACCGACGCCGAGACGCTGGAGAAATTCCTGCACACCCAGCACGTGGGACAGAAGCGTTTTTCGCTCGAAGGCGGCGAGAGCCTGATTCCGCTGCTCGACCAGGTGATCGAGCGCTGCGCCCGTCACGGCGCCAGGGAAGTCGTGCTGGGCATGGCGCATCGCGGACGCATCAATGTGCTGGTCAATATCATGCGGCGCACCGTCAGCAGCCTCTACGAGGAACCGCCGAACGGCTACCCCGGCTCGCCGCTGTCGGGCGACGTCAAATATCACCAGGGCTTTTCCACCGACATCGGCACCGAATACGGTCCGGTGCATCTGGCGCTGGCGTTCAACCCCTCGCATCTCGAAATCGTGCATCCGGTGGTGCGCGGCTCGGTGCGTGCGCGCCAGGACCGGCGCGGCGACGTGCTCGGTTACGAGGTCGTGCCGGTGATCCTGCATGGCGACGCCGCGCTGTCGGGGCAGGGCGTTGTGATGGAAAGCCTCAACATGTCGCAGACGCGCGGCTTCAGGAACGGCGGCGCGATCCATGTGGTGATCAACAACCAGATCGGCTTCACCACCTCGGATCCGCGCGACGTGCGCTCGACGCTGTATTGCACCGATGTGGCCAAGATGGTCGAGGCGCCGGTGCTGCACGTCAACGGCGACGATCCCGAGGCGGTGACCTATGCGGTGCAGACCGCGGTCGATTTCCGCTACACCTTCCACAAGAACGTTTTCATCGATCTGGTGTGCTATCGCCGCCATGGCCACAACGAGCAGGACGAACCGCTTGCCACCCAGCCGTTGATGTATCGCCGTATCCAGGCGCATCCCAGCACGCGCGTGCTGTATGCGCAGCGCCTGGTCGACGAGGGCGTGCTGACCCAGGCGCAGGCGGACGACCTGGTGGACATCTGCCGCGAGCGGCTGGAGCATGGGCAGCCGCTCGGCACGCCCGCCTTGTCCAGTTTCAAGGCGACTTTCGGCGTCGACTGGGGGCGCTTCAAGGACAACGCGGCCGGCGAGGTGCCGACCGCGATCCCGGCCACCCGGCTGGATTTTCTGGGCGAGCGCATCACCACGCTGCAGCAGGACGTCGAACTGCATTCGCGGGTGCGGAAGGTGCTGGACGACCGTATCCGCATGCGCGCGGGCGAGCTGCCGCTCGACTGGGGCTATGCCGAGCACCTCGCCTACGCCAGCCTGCTCGACACCGGCCACAACGTGCGCCTGTCGGGGCAGGACTCGGCGCGCGGCACCTTTTTCCACCGCCACGCGGTATGGCACGACCAGAAGCGCGAGCGCCGCCAGAGCGGCGTCTACATCCCGCTCGAGCATATCCACGATCGGCAGGGCAATTTCACCGTCATCGATTCGCTGCTGTCGGAAGAAGCGGTGCTGGCCTTCGAATACGGTTATGCCACCGCCGACCCCGACACCCTGGTGATCTGGGAAGCGCAGTTCGGCGATTTCGCCAACGGCGCGCAGGTGGTGATCGACCAGTTCATCGCCAGCGGCGAGGCCAAGTGGGGACGCCTGTGCGGCCTGGTGATGCTGCTGCCGCACGGCTTCGAAGGGCAGGGGCCGGAGCATTCCTCGGCCCGGCTCGAACGCTACCTGCAACTGTGCGCGCAGGAGAATATCCAGGTCTGCGTGCCGACCCTGCCGGCGCAGATGTTCCACCTGCTGCGCCGGCAGATCGTGCGCCCCTCGCGCAAACCGCTGGTGGTGCTGACGCCGAAGAGTCTGCTGCGCCATCCAAGCTCGACCTCGTCGCTGGCGGATTTGAGCGACGGCGCGTTCCTGCCGGTCATCGACGATCCGCGCGCACCGCGCCAGGCGAAACGCGTGGTGGCGTGCAGCGGGCGGGTCTGGTTCGATCTCGATGCGACGCGCACCGCGCGCGAGCTGGGCGACGTCGCGCTGGTGCGGGTGGAGCAGCTCTATCCCTTCCCCGAGCAGGCGTTCTGCGCGGTGCTGGCCGCCTATCCCGAGGCCGACACTTTCGTCTGGGCGCAGGAAGAACCGATGAACCAGGGCGCGTGGTTCCAGACGCTGCACCATCTGAATCATTGCGCACCCGGCGGGCGCCGCTTCCACTACGCCGGACGCCCGGCGGCCGCGGCGCCGGCGTCGGGCTACACCTCGCGCCACCGGGCGGAACTGGAAGTCCTGCTGAACGATGCGCTGGAGACCGCTTATGAAAATTGAAGTGCGGGTGCCGACCCTGTCCGACTCGGTGGCCAGCGGCAGCCTGCTGCCGTGGCGCAAGGCGGTCGGCGAGACGGTCGCGCGCGACGAAACCCTGGTCGACCTGGAAACCGACAAGGTGATCCTGGAAATTCCGGCGCCGGCATCCGGCACCGTAATCGAAGTCACGCAGCCGGAAGGCGCAGTGGTGAAGGCCGGCGAAGTGGTTGCGGTGATCGAGACCGGCAAGGACGCTGCCGTCGCGGCGCCGGCCGTCGAAAAGAACGCGCCTGCAGCAAAGCGCAAGACCGCCACACCGCCACCCGTCGCGGCGCCGGCAGCGCCCGCGATGCCGCTGCCCACGGCCGCGTCTGTCGTGTCGGCCGCAGCGTCCGGTGAATACCCTCACCCGGCGAACGGAATGCCCAAACCAACCAAACGCGAGCCGATGTCGCGGTTGCGCCAGCGGGTGGCCGAGCGCCTGGTCGCGGCACAGCATACCGCCGCCATGCTCACCACCTTCAACGAGGTGAACATGCAGCCGGTGAACGAGCTGCGCCAGCGCTACAAGGCCGAGTTCGAGGTCAGGCACGGCGTCAAGCTGGGCTACATGTCCTTCTTCGTGCGCGCAGTGTGCCAGGCGATGCAGCAGTTTCCGATCGTCAACGCCGCCATCGACGGCAACGACATCGTGTGGCAGGACGACGTTGACATCGGCATCGCCATTTCCAGTCCCCGCGGGCTGGTGGTGCCGATTTTGCGCGGTGCGCAGACGCTGTCGTCGGCCGGGATCGAGCTGGCCATCGCCGACTTCGCCCGCCGTGCGCGCGAGAGCCGGCTCACGCTCGAGGAGCTGTCCGGCGGCAGCTTCTCGATCACCAACGGCGGCGTGTTCGGCTCGCTGCTGTCCACCCCCATTCTGAATCCTCCGCAGTCGGCCATTCTCGGCATGCACACCATCCAGGAGCGCCCGGTAGCCGAGAACGGCCAGGTGGTGATCCGTCCGATGATGTACCTGGCGCTGACCTACGATCACCGGCTGATCGACGGGCGCGACGCGGTGCAGTTTCTGGTGGCGGTGAAGGCCGCGCTGGAAGCGCCCGATGCGCTGCTGCCGGCCCCCTGATTCGCCCCTCACGATGAACATATCCGCCCCGCAGCAAAACGTCCCGCCATCCTCGCCCGACAACCTGGTCGAGATCAGCGACCTGCATTTCGCGTTCGAGCAGAATCAGGTGCTCAAGGGGGTCCATCTCGCCATCCCGCGCGGCAAGCTGGTCGCCATCCTCGGCGTCAGCGGCTGCGGCAAGACCACGCTGCTGCGGCACATCGGCGGCCAGCTGAAGCCGGCGCGCGGCCAGGTGGCGTTCGACGGCCAGGTGGTGCACACGCTCGGCAACAATGCGCTCTACGCAATGCGGCGCAAGATGGGCATGATGTTCCAGGTCAGCGGGCTGTTCAGCGACCTCTCGGTGTTCGACAACATCGCGTATCCGATCCGCGAGCATACCGACCTCCCGGAAGACGCCATTCGCGACCTGGTGCTGATGAAGCTCGATGCCGTGGGCCTGCGCGGCGCACGCGACCTGACGACCGGCGAGCTGTCGGGCGGCATGGAGCGCCGCGTGGCGCTGGCCCGCGCGATCGCGCTCGACCCGATGCTGATCATGTACGACGAACCCTTCGCCGGACTCGATCCGATTTCGCTCAAGACTGTCGCCAGCCTGATCCGCACGCTCAACGATGCGCTGGGCTTGACCTCGATCGTGGTGACCTATGACGTCTCGGAGTCGCTCAAGGTCGCCGACTACGTCTATTTCATCCATGACGGCGTCGTCGTGGCGGAAGGCGAGGCCGCCGCCATGGCCGATTCGGACGATCCGTTCGTGCACCAGTTTGTCCATGCCAGGCCGGATGGCCCGGTGGCCTTCCAGTATCCCAGCCGCCCTTACGCAGAGGCGCTGGACCTCCCTCCGTCCCCGCCCTGATTCCCTGATCAGGCCTGCCAGAGGGGGCGCTGCGCGCCGCGGCAGGTTTCAGTTCGGCCCGTAACAACCGTTATTTCCCTAAACGACACGCTTTCGGGGGGTAAATCGGCGGTGATCAGCGGGAATGTCGAGGGTACTGGGTTGCGGCCATGAGTCTGGATTGGGTCGGGTCAGACAATGCGTCGATCGATTACAGTGCGCTGCGCGCGCTGGTGGTGGAGGATTACCCCGGCATGCGCAACGCGCTGCGTCTGACCCTGTCCAACTTCGGCATCACCAAGGTTCAACTGGTCTCCAACGCGTCGGAGGCCATTTATCACGTCAGGCAGAAGTCCTACGACTTCATCCTGTGCGATTTCAATCTGGGCGGCGGCCGTGACGGCCAGCAGTTGCTGGAGGAGTTGCGCCACAGCAACCTGATTTCCATCGAGACGGTCTTCATCATGGTGACGGCCGAATCCTATTACGAGAAAGTGGTCGCGACGGCCGAGCTGGCGCCGGATGACTACATGATCAAGCCGTTCAGCCCGGAACTCCTGCGCAGCCGGCTGGAAAACATCCTGCTGCAGAAATGGGCCTTTCGCGACGTCTACCGGCATTTCATGGCCGGCGAACTGGAAGACGCCATCGTGGCCTGCGACCAGCTGATCCAGGGCAAGCCGAAACATCTGGTGGACGCCTTGCGCTTCAAGGGGGAATTGCTGGTCGCCCTCGGGCGCTTCGAAGCGGCCGAAGCCCTGTACCAGCAGGTGATCTCGATGCGTGCGGTGCCGTGGGCGCGTCTGGGACTGGCGCGCGCCCTGCATCACCAGAACAAGGACGAGGCCGCCGAGGACATGCTGCGCGACGTCATGGAGCAAGCGCCCGAGATGGTCGCTGCCTACGATCTGCTTTCCGATGTGTGCCTCGCGAAGAAAGATACTTCTGCAGCCCAGCAGGCGCTCGAGCGGGGGGTTGCCATTTCTGCCCGCACGGTGCGCCGGCAACAGCGCCTGGGCGAAATCGCCCAGAACAATGGCGACCTGGACACGGCGCGCGCGGCGTTTTCCAATGTGCTGGAAAAAGGCCTGCATTCCGTCTTCGTCACCCCCAGCGATTTCGGCAACCTGTGCCGGGTGCAGCTCGAGCAGGGCGACCTGCAGGGCGTCGCAAAAACCCTGAAGGACAACAGGAACATTCTGCAGGGCAGCCCGGAAGGGCAACTGGTGGTGGCGGTTGCCCAGGGCATGGCGCACGTCAAGGCCGGCAATCTGGAGGCGGCGGCGAAATCGGTGGAGGCGGCGGCCGCGCTGCGTGCCAGCGGAACGCACGGCGATCCCGCCCTGATGCTGGATCTGGCAGGCACCTGCATGGTCAGCGGCCGCCTTGAGGAGGCCGACAGCATCGTGGCCGAGGTGGCGCGCAATGCGCACGACAGCGAGTCGCTGCTTGCCAAGGCGCGCAAGCTCTACGATGAATCCGGACGCACCGAAGCCGGCGCATCCGTGCTTTCGAAGGCGACCTCCGACGTGCGCAAGCTCAACAACGAAGGCGTGGTGCTGGCCCAGCGGGGCGACTTCAAGTCGGCGGTCGAGAAGCTCTTGACGGCGTGCGGCGAAGCGCCCCACAACCCGCGCATCATGATGAACGCGGTGTGGGTGATCCTCAAATTCATCGACCAGGCCGGCATGGACGAACAGCTGATCGCGTCGGCCAGACATCATCTGAATGAGGCGGAACGCCAGGCGCCAGGACACGCTCGAATTGCGGGCCTGCGGCTGCACCTGAAAGAAGTCGAAAACCGTTTTGGCATCCAGCGAAAGGGCACCGCGTGACATTCGATCGCACCGACCTGTATGCAGCGCTGATCCACGAACTGAAAAACGATCTCGGGCTGCTTTCGATCACGCTCGACAGCATCGCCCCCCAGGGCGAGGCGACGCACGATGCCGCAGTCGATTCGGCGCGGTTGCTGTGTCAGGGCGTGGTCGACCGCCTGCAGCAGGCGCTGCGGATCTACAAGGCGATCGATCAGCCGATCCGCCCGTCGATCGATGCCTGGTCGCCGCACGATGCCGTGAATGAAATCCGCGACCGCGCGGCGTCGCTCGCGCGCGGCCGCATCCGGGTGGAAGCGGCGCTGGCGCCGGAAGTGCCGGAAATCTGGTTCTTCGACCGCGACCTGGTTGAAATGGCCCTGATCAACGCCGTCCACAATTCCCTCGCCTATGCGCGATCGCATCTCCGCATCGAGGCGAACATGCTGGAAGGCTGTCTTGCGCTGACCGTGCGCGATGACTCGCCGGGCTATCCGGCGCATATTCTGGCCGGCGTGGCGACGGATTCAAGCGGCCACACCCGGCAGACCGGTCTCGGCCTGCAGTTTTCCAGACTGATCGCCGAGAGTCACGACAACCAGGGGCGTCGGGGCGAACTGCGTCTTCACAACGATCAGGGCGCGGTGTTCTGCCTGCTGCTGCCCTGACGCGGCGCTTCGTGCTGCCAGCCTTGCGCTAATACGGCCACACCCAGGCATCCGCCTCCGGCAAATCGACGCCGTGTTCGCGGGCGTAATGGCAGCACGCGATCTGCATGTCGCGCAGCTTCTGCTTGGCGTGGGCGCCGACCCCCTGCAGGGCCGGGACGCGGTTGATCACGTCGATGGCGAGGCTGAAGCGGTCGATCTGGTTCTCGATCGCCAGTTCCAGCGGCGTGTTGATGCTGCCCTTTTCCTTGTAGCCGCGCACGTGCATGTTGTCGTGATTGGTGCGGCGATAGGCCAGCCGGTGGATCAGCCAGGGATAGCCGTGGAAGTTGAAGATCACCGGTTTGTCGAGCGTGAACAGGCTGTCGAAGTCGCGGTCCGTGAGCCCGTGCGGATGTTCGCCGGCCGGAACCAGCGTGTAGAGATCGACCACGTTGATGAAGCGCACTTTCAGATCGGGAAAGTACTCACGCAGCAGTACGGTCGCGGCCAGCGCTTCCTTGGTGGGGATATCGCCGGCGCAGGCCATCACCACGTCGGGTTCCGCTCCGGCGTCGTTGCTCGCCCATTCCCAGATGCCGATGCCCCGGGCGCAATGCTTGATCGCTGCGTCGATGTCCAGGTACTGCAGATGCTTCTGCTTGTCGCAGACGACCACGTTGATCAGGTCGGTGCTTTCCAGGCAGCGGGCGGAGATCGCCAGCAGCGTGTTGACGTCGGGCGGCAGATAGATGCGCGTCACCGCCGGGCTCTTGTTCACCACCAGATCGAGAAAGCCGGGGTCCTGGTGGGTGAAGCCGTTGTGATCCTGGCGCCAGACGGTGGAGGTGATCAGCAGATTGAGCGAGGCCACTGGCGCACGCCACGGCACCTCCTTGCACATCGCCAGCCATTTGGCGTGCTGGTTGAACATCGAGTCGACGACATGGACGAAGGCTTCGTAGGTGGAGAAGAAGCCGTGGCGGCCGGTCAGCAGATAGCCTTCCAGCCAGCCCTCCAGCGTGTGCTCGGACAGCATTTCCATTACGCGTCCATCGGGCGAGAGTTCGCTGCCGCCGGCGTCTTCCGGATAGATGTCGGCGAGCCAGGTTTTCTTGGTGACTTCGTAAAGGTCGTCGAGCTTGTTCGACGCATTCTCGTCGGGGCCGAACACGCGGAAGTTGTCCATGTTCTGCGCCATCACGTCGCGCAGCAGCTTGCCGAGCGGGCGCGTGTTTTCTGCCGACTTCTTGCCGGGACCGGGCACGTCGGCGGCATACGCGCGGAAATCCGGCATTCGCAGCGGACGCCGCAGCAGGCCGCCGTTGGCATGCGGATTCGCGCTCATGCGGCGCTTGCCGGTGGGCGCCAGCGCACGCAGTTCAGTGCGCAGGCGGCCGGCCTCGTCGAACAGCGCGTGCGGGTCGTAGCTGCGCAGCCAGGTCTCCAGCTGCTGCAGATGGGCCGGGTCGCTGCGCACCCCGGCCAGCGGCACCTGGTGCGCGCGCCAGAAACCTTCGACCTTCTTGCCGTCGACCTCGACCGGCCCGGTCCAGCCCTTGGGCGAGCGCAGCACGATCATCGGCCAGCGTGGCCGCCCGGGAACCCCGGTTCGCCGGGCCTCGCCCTGGATGCGGTGGATCTCCAGCACGCATTGTTCCATCGTCACCGCCATTTGGGCATGCATGGTCATCGGATCGGAGCCCTCGACGAAATGGGGCGTCCAGCCATAGCCCTTGAACAGGTTTTCCAGCTCGTCGTGCGAAATGCGCGCCAGCAGCGTCGGGTTGTGGATCTTGTAGCCGTTCAGATGCAGGATCGGCAGCACCGCGCCATCGCGGATCGGATTGAGAAACTTGTTGGAATGCCAGGCGGTGGCAAGCGGCCCGGTCTCGGCCTCGCCGTCGCCCACCATCACCGCGACCAGCAGGTTCGGGTTGTCGAATGCGGCGCCGAAGGCATGCGACAGGCTGTAGCCGAGTTCGCCGCCTTCGTGTATCGAGCCGGGCATTTCCGGCGTGCAATGGCTGCCGATGCCGCCAGGAAAGGAAAAATCCTTGAAGAAGCGGCGCATGCCGGCGTCGTCTTCGCTCTTGTCGGGATAGACCTCGCTGTAGGTCCCTTCCAGATACACCGGCGCCAGCACGCCGGGCGCGCCGTGGCCGGGGCCGGCGAGGAAGATGGCGTCGAGCTCGTACTGCCGGATCAGCCGGTTGAGGTGGACCCAGGCGAAGCTCAGGCCCGGGCTGGCGCCCCAGTGGCCGAGCAGGCGGTGCTTGATGTGCTCGGCTTGCAGCGGCTCGCGCAGCAGCGGGTTGTCGCGCAGATAAATCATGCCGGCCGCCAGGTAGTTGCAGGCGCGCCAGTAGGCGTCGATCTTTTCCAGCGTTTCGGCAGCGGGCGGAGCGGGTATCGGGGTCGGTGCGTTCATGCGGTTTCCTTCCTTGGGTAAGACGCGCGGTCACGCCAGTGTGGAGGGTCAAGCGCGCAGTTCGAGGGCTGTTCTCCAGCCGACCTTCCTGACTCGCTGGGGTTCCGTGCGCTAGGGGCCTGCAGTCAGCGCCCAGACGTGCTGCGCGATCATCTTTTCTTCGTCGGTGGGGATGACCCAGGCGGAGATGCGGCTGTCCGCCTGGCTGATGCGCGGGCCATGCCGCCCATTGGCCGCCTCGTCGAGTGCAAGGCCGAGCCACGCCAGATGGCGGCAGATGGCCGCGCGCACCGGCGCCGTGTGCTCGCCGATGCCTGCGGTGAAGACCAACGCGTCCAACCCCTCCAGCGCAACGGCATGGCCGGCGATGGCTTGGGCGGTGCGGTAGGCAAAGAGTTCCAGCGCTTCGGCGGCACGGGGATCGTCGCTGGCGAGCAGCGTGCGCACATCGCCGCTGATGCCGGACACGCCGAGCAGCCCGGCACGGTGGTGCAGCAGCTCGTCGAGCTGGGCCGTGCTCATCCCTTCCTCGCGCAGCAGATAGAGCAGCACGCCGGGATCGAGCGCGCCGCAGCGGCTGGCCATCGGGATGCCGTCGAGCGGGGTGAAGCCCATCGAGGTTTCCACGCTGCGGCCCCGCTGCAGCGCGCAAAGACTGGCGCCGTTGCCCAGATGCGCGACCACCACCCGGTCCGCGGCCGTATCGCCCAGATAGTCCGGCAGCACGCCGGCAATATGTTCATACGACAGCCCATGGAAGCCGTAGCGGCGGATGCCGCGTTCCTCGAGTTCGCGCGGCAGCGCAAAGCGCCGGGCCCGCGGCGGCAGGGTGTGGTGGAACGCGGTATCGAAGCAGGCGACCTGCGGCAGGTCTGGTCGCAGCCGGCCCAGCGCGCGGATGCCTGCCAGATTGTGCGGCTGGTGCAGCGGACTGAGCGGAATCAGTTTTGCGAGGTCGCTTATCACGGCCGCGTCGACCCGCACCGGATGGAGGTAGTCGGCGCCGCCATGCACCACGCGATGCCCGGCCGCGCGCAGACCCAGATTCGCGTGGCGGGTGTGCAGCCAGTCGAGCAGGTGCTGCAGGGCCTGCTCGTGGTCGGCTGCCGGCACGGCACGGTTTTCGGCATCGGCCGCGTGCAGCAGCCTAAAACGCGCCTCCCGTCCGATTTCCTCTATGAGGCCGCGATGCAGGACGTGCAGACCGTCCGCCGAACCGGCTCGATAGAGCGCGAATTTGAGGCTGGACGAGCCGGCGTTGAGAATCAGCAGGGCGGGGTTCATGGGCGTTCGATGCGATGGGCAGCCTGCCTGGCTATTCGGCCAGCAGCGCTACCGTGGTTTCGGCCGTGATCCTGTCGATGCATATCTGCACCATGCAGTATTCGTTCAGTTCGTCGACTGGCGTCGGGTCGTCCGCACAACTGCAGCCGGCGATCACGCCGGTATAGAAAATCCCCGCCTTGATGCAGAGATGGCCGGCATCTTCGTTCACGTCGACGAGCATGGCCTGGAAGGGCCGGTCGGTCACATAACTGCTGATGGACAGCCCTTGCTGCAACGGCAGGCTGGCGGCATCCAGCTGTTCGACCTCCTGTTTGAAGACGGCGCTGAACCGGGGCGTGTTCCAGGCGTTCAGGGTGTTGGGCAGTCGGGTCATGGGCCGGGGGATGACAATGCGGACATTGCGTAGATTCCTCGAAGATTCAGGGTGAAGGCCACCG
Organism: Pseudomonadota bacterium; assembly: GCA_021821425.1. The sequence continues at coordinate 3,987 of JAKACL010000015.1, read as the reverse complement.
GCATGTTCGCGAGAACACCCACGGCTCATCGATCAGGGGTCCGACGGCAACCTGTCCGCCGGTGTCTGCGCGCAGCAGCAGCGCCTGCCTGGGATGAAGCGCCTCTTTCAAAAGGTAACGCATCCCGCCCGCCAGTTCCACCTCGACCGCATAGCAGAGAATGCGCTGTGGAATCGGCGGATAGCCAGCGGGCATGCTGATGACCCAAAGGGCATGCCTGCCGTCTGTCAGCACATAGTCGTAATTCTTCCAGCCGGCGGCCGGGATGCGCAGTGTTTCCAGTGGCTGCCGATCCACCCCGCGCAGCAGCAAGGGATTTTTCGTGCGTTCATTCAGTCTCGCGACGCGGACGGGATCATCGAGCGGCGTACCCAGAACCGGAATGAGGGTGGCGGTGAATGGGCACAGCTGACCAGGCCTTCTGCGGCCAGCACGAGTCCTGATCGCAGCAGGGCGCGTGTGGCGGCACAGTGGCCGTTCAGGATCGGCTCAGACATGCGGGAAGCTCGGGTTGTGTGCGACTTCCCAGACAAAACCTTCGGGATCGGTGAAATATCCGGAGTAGCCCCCCAGTCCGTCGGATGTCCGGGCCGGGTGACGGTACCGCCACACGCGGCCACCCGGGTCAGCAATGCATCCACCTCGGCCGGCGAGCGCACGTTGTGCGCCAGTGCAAAGCCGCGGAAGCCCGAGCCTTCCGGCGCCAGACCGGCATCCTCTGCCAGGCTTTCAGGCGACCACAGCGCCAGCCAGGTTGTCCCGAGCTCGAAAAAAGTGATCGACGGCGGGGTTTCGAGTTGAGGCAGGCCCAGGCAGTCGGCGTAGAAGCGGGTGGCACGCGCCAGGTCGGCGACGCCGAGGGTGATGAGACTGATGCGGGGTTCCATGCGGTTTCCTCAGGGAGTGGGCGAGCGGGCAGGCGCGGGTGTGGCAAGCGAGCGGATCATGTCGTCGACGACCGGCGCCGAATTCATGATGAAGGTGTGCAGTGCCGGCACCCTGACGGTGGCCGCGGCGCAGTGGCCGGTGGCCTCGGCCACGCTGAGGATGCCGTCGTTTTCCGCCATGCCGAACGGCAGCCAGGCGGCGCGTGGCCCGGCGGTACCCGCATAGATCCGCAGCCGGCCCGGCGGCACCGGCAGTCCGCGCATGAAATCCTCCGACGCCAGCAGGCGGCCCATCTCGCCCGTCATCATTTTGTATAGCCAAAAGCGGGAAAAGAACCGTGCGGCCCTGCACGCCACCATTGGCGGCGCCAGGAAGAAACAGGCCGCCGGCATGCGGCCTTCCATCCGCGCGAGCGTCGCGCGGACGATCACCGTGCCGAGCGAATGGCCGACCAGCGCATAGGGTGCGCTGCCGGCCCGGGCCTCGATCAGCCGCGCCAAGCGGCCGCTCGCGCCCTGCAGGGTTTCGAACGTGGGCGAATAACCGAACAGAAAGGCCTCGTGGCCGGCGCGGCGCAGGCGCCGGCGGAGCCGCAGCATCGAAAGCGGCGTGCGGCCCATGCCATGGATCAGGATGAGCTTCATCTTGGGTTCAGCCGTCGGCGAGCAGGCGCTGATAGCGCGCGAGATCGGCCGCGGTATGGCAGCAGAAAATCACCTCGCGGATCAGCGGAAACGCCGGCACCTGCGTACGCACGGTCGTCACCGCCATCCGGGCAGCGGCTTCTTTCGGATAGCCGTACACGCCGGTGCTGATGGCCGGAAAGGCAAGCGACGCGAGGCCGTGTGCGCCGCGTCAAGCAGCTGCGGGCCGGCGGCGCGATGATCGCGCCGTCCGACCCCGCCGCCGCCAAGCAGCGTAGGATTGGCGGCATTGACGATGGCATCCAGCGCGAGCGTGGTGAGGTCGGCCTGAACGGCACGCAGGGTGGCAGACATTTGGGCTAGAGGCGGGTGCGCTTCTTTTCGTTCATGCGGGCGTCGAATTTTTCACGGTTGATCACGAAACGTTCGTGACGCCCCCGCGAAATCCGGTCGACGCCATCGTGCGCCTCGACGGAAAACACCAGCCGCCGGCCGTCGACCTCGACCAGTTCGACCGTCGCGGTCACTTCGTGGCCGGGCGGAGTGGCGGCTTCGTGGCTGACGTCGATATGCGTGCCCACCGACTGCTCGTGCGGCCCGTCGAGATGCGGGTTGATCGCGAGGATGCAGGCCCATTCGAGAAAACCGACCAGAAAGCCGGTGGCAAACACCTCCGGCATGGCGACAAATTCGGGCGCTTCCGGATACAGCGCCGGCACCGTCTTGGTCGGTGGAATCACGAAGCGATGGGTACAGCGCAGGCCGGGTTGCAGCGTTGCTTTCATGGGGTGGCTCCTGCGGGCGGGGGCGGGGGTGCCAGCCCGGACGGCACAACGGGCGCGGCCATCGGCGGCTCGAACACAAAGCGCCATTCACTATAGCGGGTGGCGTCGGTGAATGCCTCGTTCTCGATCGAAAAGCCGGCGAGCTTGAAAGGCCGCATCGTCGACGGACTGTGGACGCCCACGATGCCCGGGCCCTCGGCTGCCGGGATCAGCACGAAGGGCTCGCCGCTGACCGGGTCGGGCCAGGCGCGGCGCAGATGGCGTACCGGGTCGGGGCGACGGTTGTCCTCCAGCAGGTCGTCGATCCCACGCGGCAGGCGCGGCTGGGCGGCATCGAGCTGGTAATAGCTGCGGATCGCCTGGCGGTACTGGTCGCCGACGAACAGCAGCTCGGCCTCGCGGGCGCGCTGGGCGTCGGTGCGCCACAGCGTGCCGGCGGCGGCGAGCCCCATGCCGATCAGTGCGATCAGCAGCAGCACATACAGGTAGGCGAATCCGGACTGCGCGGTCTTACCAGCTTGCATAGGGCGTGCCGTCGCGCGCGGCGCCCGGTGCGCCGCTCCTGATGTCATAGACGGTGCCAGGTTCGTCGCCCGGCGGGGTCAGGGTTTGCCAGGTGTCCGCGCGCTCGGTGAGCGGATCGACCGGCAGGCTGCGCAGGTAACGCGCGTCGACCAGTTCATCCAGACTGTCGGGATAGCGGCCGCGGTCGCCGTGGAATTTGTCGATGGCATCGCGCATGACGGCGAGGTCCTGCCTGAGGATGGTCTCGCGCGAGCTTTCGAGGTGGTTGAAATAGCGCGGTATCGCCAGCGTCAGCAGCAGCGCGATGATGGCCATCACGACCAGTAGCTCGACCAGGGTGAACCCCTTTGTTTGCGGCCTCGTCATGGATTCACCATTCGCGATAGGGCACGCCGTTGAGCCCGGTCTGCGGCGACAGCGAGTAGACATCGAAGACGTCGCGTCCCGGGCTGGGCGCGTCGGGCGGGCTGGCGTAACTGCGCACGCCCCAGGTGTCGGTCGGCGGCGCGGTGGCGTCCGGATAAAACGGATCGCGCGGCAGGCGGCGGAGGAAATAGATCTTGCTCGCGTCGGGCTTGGTTTTGTCGGCGACGCCCTGCCACAGCGCGTCGAGATTGGGCGGGTAGCCGCTGGCGTCTGCCGCGGACTCGATGCGGCCTTCCTTCACCGCCTGACGGTAGGCGTCGAGTGCAGTGCGGATCTGCCGCAGCGCGTCGCGCAGTTCGGTCTCCTTGTGGCGCTGCTGCACCAGCTGCGCGAACGGTACCGCCACGCTGGCGAGCAGCGCCAGGATGGCCAGCGTGACGACCAGCTCGATCAGGCTGAATCCAGTGCTGCGGTGCTGCATGGCCTAGTTGTCCGTTTCCGGCGGCGCGGGAATCTGCGGTGGCGCCACCGGTGCGCTGCCGGATGGCGGAACCGGCTGGCCCGGGCTGTTGAGCGTCGGCCCCGTCACATCGGATAGGGGGGAGGGCGAGGGAATCCCGTTAATCGGGGGCGGCCCGCCGTCGGGGGGCGGTTGTGGCGGCTGTGGCGGCGGCGCATCGAACGCCTGGGTCGGGGGCGGCAGGCCGCCGCCGATGGCGTTCTCGGTGCCGCCGCGGAATTCGGTCAGCGCCGGCTGGCGGGTGGCGTCGCTGCGCAGG